>SLPW01000545.1 GCA_007131755.1 Myxococcales bacterium
CGAGGGCCAGGGCCGGGGCCGGGGAGTGGACCTCCCGGCTGGAAGACGTTGTGGAAAGGTTTTCGCAAGTTACGCCAGCGGCACCAGGGCTACTTGATGGCCCTGCGAAGATCTGGGCAACATTGAGGCCCGGTCCCCGGCCCAGACCAGGGGGGCGATCACATTGAGTTCTACAACCGATCAAGGTGGGTCATACCCGCTGTGTACGTGAGTTATCGGTTTGCGTCGGAGTCTGTCTGGAATTGACTTTTCCGTGGTGAGATTTCATCGTTGCCCTTTGCTCGTCGAAATTGTCGAACCGATAGATCTTTCCGCCGGACCAAAGCCGTTCTTTTCCAGGAGTCACCGCATGAAGCGCATTTTATTTCCACTCATCGTAGCGCTCGTTTTGATCCTCACCGGCTGTGACGTCCTCGACGAGCAGACCTCCGATGATCAGGCCGAGACCACGAATGACCCTTCGCCATCGCAGGCAACGGAACCCTCCCAGGATGAAGAGCAGGCCGACGGGGACGCCACGGAGGCCTCCCTTCGCGTCGGTTCGGAGCAAGGAGGCGTAGAGGTCGACGGAGATGAGGAGGCGGTTCGCGTCGGCTCCGATCGCGGTGGCGTGGAGGTCGACGAAAGAGACGGCACTGTTCGCATCGGCTCCGACCGAGGGGGCCTGCAGGTCGACCTCAACAGGGCCAACCTCGACGCGCTCGCAAATCTCGATGAAGTGGTCCGCGACGGTACCTACGATAGCTGCTCACAGGGAGGTTGCGAAACGGTCTGCGAAGAAGGTGAAACCTGCAGGGCCTCCTGTTCCGGTGGAGACTGCCACCAGGTCTGCGAGGCCGGCGCCACCTGCACCTTCAGTTGCAGCGGCGGTGGCTGCGAGCGCGACTGCCACGACGACGCCCATTGCACCACCAGTTGTAGCGGCGGCGATTGTACGGACTAAACCACGTGTACGTGGAAAACCGGAGTTGTGGGGGGACAACCCCATCAGGGCGTGCAAAAAAGGAGATATGGAGATGGGGGGGATAAAGATAAATCCATCTGCCTCCCGGTACTCCTCGCGTTGGCCGTCCGGGTCGTCGTCGGTGTCGAGCCGTTCGGATTTTCTCCCCATCACGGTGGTGCGCGCCTGGCATACGCAATTGTCGACTTTGTGGATCGCCCTGTGCTGGATCGGAGTGTCCATCTTCATCCTCCCCATCGTCAACGGCAAAGAGCCGGTGGGTCAGTTGCGATTGGTCAACTTTTTTTGTTCGGCCTTCTCCTCGTGGTGGGAGTGGGCTCGTTTGTGGGCATCATCGCCGGGCCCAGCGGATGGTTCGGTGACTACTGGTACTGGTTCGGAAGTCAGGGCTGGGAGTACCTGGAGATGGGCCGCGCCTTTCAATACCTGTGGATGGTCATCCACATGTGGGTGGAGGCCTTCTTCGAGGTGTTGACCACCATCCTCGTGGGCTGGGTGCTGGTCTTGATGGGGCTGGTGAAGCGGCCCATGGCCGAGCGGGCCGTCTATCTTTCGGCGGTGCTCTTTCTGGGCAGTGGGCTGTTGGGGATCTCCCACAACTCCTACTGGAACGCCAAGCCCACGGGAAGCCTGGCGCTGGGCGCCGTCTTCTCCAGCCTCCAGGTGGTGCCCCTATTGCTGTTGACCCTGGACGCCTGGTAGCTTCGGCGCATCCGCCGCAAATCCGGCCAAGAGGAGGGCTTCTGGTATGCCCGAAGCCCGGTCTTTGTGGAGAGTCTGGGCTTTCACACCTTTACCTGGCTACGAGCCATCGGTGGCAATCTCTTCTTCTGGGGCGGAATGCTGCCGCTAATCTGGTTTGTGTGGTCACGGTATCGGTATCTGGGATCCGCCGAAAACTGAGCCTCATCGACCGATCTTCCGTAGCTCCCCCGCCGTCTTTTTGGAGCCCCGTTTTGCTGAGAGACCGCTCAGATTTTGTCCGGAAATGATCCTCCCACCACCAAGTCTTCCATCCCCGCCGTGTACTCCACGTCCTTTTCGGCGGT
Organism: Myxococcales bacterium; assembly: GCA_007131755.1. Classification (GTDB taxonomy): domain Bacteria; phylum Myxococcota_A; class Bradymonadia; order Bradymonadales; family Bradymonadaceae; genus SLJM01. Next base: position 2,014 of record SLPW01000545.1, read on the forward strand.
GATGACCAGGGCCTCGACGTCGGGGAGTTCTTCGGCAATGGTCAGGGATTGCTCGGCGCCAAGGACGAAAAATGCCGTAGCCAGAGCATCGGCTGTGGTAGCGTCGGCGGCGATCACGGTGGTGGCGATGGAGGCCTGGGCAGGACGAGCCGTGGAGGGGTCGATGATGTGGTGATAGCGGGTTCCGTCACGTTTGAAGTAGCGCTCGTAATCGCCGGAGGAGACGAAGGCGACATCCGACAGCTCCACGACGGCCAGCACCTGCCCCTGGTTTCGGGGGTGGGCGATGGCAACACGCCAGGGGCGGTGGTCGCGACGACCAGACACATATAGATCGCCACTGCCGTCGACGATAAAGTTCTCCATTCCCCGCTCTCTCAACACCCGCGCCGCACGATCCACCCCATAGCCCTTTCCGATGGCGCCGATGCCCACGCGCGTGTCTTCACCCACCAATTCGATCGTCGACTTCTCCGCATCGATCCGTACGTTGCGATAGTCGATGTGGGGCAGGCAGTCATCGATCTCGTCGTCGGAGGCGATCCGTTGATCGGCAATGGACCACAGGCCAGCGCAGGCAGCGAAGGTGATGTCGAAGGCCCCTTCGGTGAGCTTTGACAATTCCAGAGAGCGCTCGACTACCTCCCCTAACTCCCTTCCCACCGGTACGGGACCGGCACCGGCGCCACGATTGAGTTCGCTGATCTCACTGTCCTCGCGCCACTCGCTGATCAGGGCCTCGACGCGATCGATCTCGTCGTAGGCTGCGGCGATGGCCTCCCGCAGCTCCTCTTCGTCATGATGGGCGACGTGAATGGCGAATTCGGTGCCCATCTTGATCTCGTGGCGAGTGAAGACCTGCTCCCCGCCGCTGTTCTGCGTGCCGGCCACGCCCTCTGTGTGGCCTTGCTCTTGTCCGGCGTCACACCCCGGGGCCCCCAGCACCCACAACATCGCCACCACCATCCACACTTTCATTAGACGACGTCTCAACTCTTCCCCGATGCTCACTGTGCATCCGCAATGACTCGCGCTGCCAACTCTTCCCACTCCACGACCTCTCCCCCGAAGTCTGCGGCCAACGCCTCGACATCCACCTCCGGAAGATAGGCCAACACGGGAGGTCCCATAATTCCCGTTCGCTCGACGCCGACGATGTATCGGGCGTCTTCAGCCCTTACCCACGGTTGCTCCCTGGAGTCTGACTCCAAGGGATCGGTCTCCTCGGGGAGCACTTCTACGAAGACGTCCGTGATGCGTCCGTGGGGCGACGGAGTTTCGATATAGTAGAGCAGATCGGACATGGCGCAGAAAAACTCCCGCGTCCCGTCGCGGTGGACGACCTGTCCCCGGGGGGCCGGCTGCTCACGCACCACCATGCCACAGGCCGTGCATTCGGCCAGTGCGATGGGCTCCGCTTCTGCCCCCGATGACTCTTCGCCGCCGTCACCACCTCCATCACAACCGAGGATCCATGGCCACATCAGGCAGGCGCAGAGGGCGAATAAGACATGAGACTTCACCGCGGAGTTCATTTCTGCGTCCTCCTACAAGTCATGATAAGCGCGCTCATTGCCAGGGGAATCGCCGTCCAGGCCGTCCACATAGCCGCGCGTACAAAGGTGCCGGGCAGCTCCACGGCCACCCCGAGGTCGTCGACCAGCTCTGGGCCGGCAAATAACTCCATCATCTCCAGACGATACAATCCGGCGGGATTGCTGAAGACCAGCCGGGCGATGGTCTCCGTCGATACCGCTCCGTCGGTGAAGATCAGAAGCCCGAGAAGGCCGAGATCGTAGAAAAACACCAGAAGAAACCACAGGGCCACCACGAGGCTGGCCGCCGTAGTCTGACGGCGCGAAAAGGTGGAGATGAACAGCCCCAGCGACAAAAATACAGCCCCCAGAATCAGTGTCGGGACGAATAATTGCATCAAGATCGGAGCCTCGTCGCCGCCGGCGACCAGGGCCGCCAGCCCCAGCCCGAGCCCTACCGCCAATGCCAGTGCCAGAAGGCGGCCCACAAATTTGGCGGCCAGGATCTCCAATCGGCTCGCCGGAAGCGACAACAGCAACCCCAATGTATTGCGCTCGCGCTCGCCGACGATGGCGTCATGTCCGAGGACGGCACCGGTAAGAGGAACGAACAGCGTTGCCAGTGTCACCAGGCTGGGGCCGGTGAGCATCTGAACGTCCGCCTCCGCGCCCCGACCATAGAGACTGGTGCCCACCGCCAGAAGGGCGAATAAGACACTGATCACGAGCACCCATCGATCACGGGTGCGCTCGACGAATTCATGCCACGACAATGCCAGCCCGATCCGTCCTTTCATGACGCCTCCTTTGCGGTTTCCAGAAGGCGCTCATAGATGAGATCTAAGCCCGGCTCTTCGACGCGGATGGACTCCACGGACTCCGGATGACGCCCCCGAAGATCCAGGAGCTCCAAGAGACCGTCGACGGCGATGTCGACGTGAAGTTTCGAACCTTCGCCCTCGTAGACGTCGTCGCCGTAATGCTCTTTGAGGAGCTCTCGCAGCGAAGCTCCATTGGTTTCGCTCAACCCGAAGGTGACCCGCGCCGGAAGATTGGCTCGTGTTCGCAGGCCGGCGGGGCTGTCATCGGCCATCACTCGCCCTTCGCACAATAAACAGATGCGATCGACCCGTCGCTCCAGCAGGGTCAGATCGTGGCTGGACATCAGCACCATCCGACCCTGGTCACGCCATTTCTCGAGCACCTCCCACAACACCTGAAGCCCTTCCTGGTCGAGCCCCCCGGTGGGCTCGTCGAGGACCACCACAGATGCCTCCGGAAGCAAGGTCACCGCCAGACCCAGGCGCTGGCGCATTCCCCGGGAGTAGCCCCGCACAGCGCGATCGCCGGCATTGCGCAATCCCACCTGCTCCAGGACCTCCTCGATACGTCGAGAACTCACCCCGCGGGCGCGCGCGAAAAACCGCAGCACCTGCCGACCCGTCAGGCTGGGGGCAAAGGCCACCGCCTCCGGAAGATATGCCACCTGATCTTTGAAGGAGTTATTCACCGGATGGGGCTGGCCATCGACGAAAAGTTCTCCCTTCTGCGGGCGGACGAGACCGAGAAGAGTGTGGATGAGCGTCGACTTTCCGGCTCCATTTGGTCCGGCGAGCAACACCACCTCTGCTTTTTCCACCGCCACCGTGACGTCATCCAACGCCTGTACGCCGCCAAAACGCACCCCGATCTGTCTCAACTCGATGGAATTCACGGCTCCTCCCGATGCATCAAAGGCTTATGATCGATGATCGTGGGCACCTGAAGCATCGGCAGGCGCTGTTCGAGATGGGTCAAGAACTCGAGGGAAGGACTGCGCATCAACAGCGCCGATGCCGGATATCTGTACAGCAGGTTGGCGCTGAGGCTGTCCACGCGATAGGGCCGATCACCGATGCCATCGCCGGCCTGGTCCCAACCCAGATAGTCACTCCAATAATTGCCGGCCTCCTCCACTCCCCACTCCAGATCCTGGGCCCCCAAAAACAGGACCTGGCGGCGGTTGCCCACAAAAGCATTGCGGCTTACTTCGTTCGTCGTGCTGCCGGCCCAGATTCGAGCCCCCGTGTCGTTGTGGGCGAAGTGATTCTCGGAGATGACGTTGTCCCTGCTGGAGTAGAAGAAGGCTCCCTCTCCGTTTCGCTCCAGACGGTTGCCCCGAATCTCGCTGTACTGCACGTCACGAAATAAGATCCCCTGCTCCCTATTGTGGGTGGCCACATTGTCCGTCACCACCAGAAAACGGCTCTGCATCAAGGCGATGCCGGCGATACTGTGACGGGTCACATTCTCGCGCACCTCGTTGTCGTAGGAGAACATGTAGTGGATGCCGTATCGAGTATGCTCCATGCGGTTGGCTTTGATGAGGCTATCCCCGGTGGTGCTGACGTAGATGCCGTCGCGACCGCCGGTGATATGATTACCCCTCACCACCAGCTCGGAGGCGTTGAACAGGTGGATACCATTGCCTCGCTCCGAGCGATGTCCCGTTCGTGGACCGTCGATTCGATTGTCGACGATCTTGGCCTTCGGCGTCTGGTGGGTCCAGATTCCGAAGGAACAGGATCGCAATTCGTTATTTGCAATGACGACCTCTTCGGCCGTGGGCTCGAGTCGAATGCAGGCGTCGGGACTGGAAGTGGTCAGATCGGTGCCGCTATTTTCGACGACGACCCCGTCGACGACGGCTCGCGCCGCTTCCACCCTCAACACGATCCCCTCTCCACCGCCGTCAATGACGCCTCCCGATCCCCTCAAGGTGATCGCCTTGTCCAACACCACCGGGCCCTTCCACGTGCCGCCGGCGGAAAGTTCGATAATATCTCCCTCTTCGGCCTGATCGATGGCCTCCTGAAGCGAGGCCTCCTGCTCGATTACCAACACTGCGGCGTCCGCCGCAGACATCCCTCCCCCCAGGACCAATACCAGGGCCATCCAGGCGACGATCATCTCGCCCCCCTTTTTTATCTGTCCTCTCCAGACGCCGACGTCAGTCATCACACCTCCTCCATCTGTCGCATCAATTTTTCGAGGCGTTTTGCGTCGGGAGGAGTCCCCGTCTCTTCCGCCTTTTCCTGAAGGCGAATCCATCCCACCAGCGGTGGACAACTGGTCTCGTCGTAAAAGGTGGCCTCACATTCCATGCAGGAGAGGCATTCCCGCGGATCGATGGTCCCATCCGGGCGGATGGCACGGGGTTCACAGTTGCGTGCGCAGATATTGCAGCGCGAACAGAAGTTGCGCCGCCGGGGACCGGAACGACGAAAGCTCGACGGCAGAGCCAGCGCAGCTCCCAGGGGACAGAGGTAGCGACAAAAGGGACGAAACCACACCACCGATGCCCCCGCCAACAGCAGCCACCACCCCATATAATACCACTCTCGGGTCCAGAAGGGGATGAAGAAGGTGGACTTGAAGGGCTCGACCTCCACGAGGCGGTCTCCTGGAATGGAGGTCAAAAACAGGGCCGCCAAGAGCCAAAACAAAATGAGATAGCGCGTATAACGAAGCAGTCGATGGGCACCGTCGGGCAACTCCACGGAAGGGAGGTGAAATTTTTGGCCCAGCCGAAACAATAGCTCCGACATCGCTCCATAGGGGCAGACCCAGCCACAGAAGACGCCTCGCCCCCAGACAAAGATGATGATCGCCAAGAAGATCCAGGACATAAAGATCACTGGCTCACTCAAGAACAGCCCGAAACGCCAGTCGTACACCAGCCCCTCCACCAGAGTGAATACCTGGGTGATCGACGGCTGAGCGTGGAGCCAGAGGCCGAGGACGACAAAGCTCGTAATCAGGACCCCGACATGGAGGCGCTCAAGGCGTTTTGGATCTGCGGTCAGGGAGCGACGAAAGATGAACAGGCCCAGAATCCCGAGCAAGAACAGACCCAGGACGACCACATTAAGGCGTTGATTGTACCAGGCCTGGCGCCAGATCTTTTGCTCCGCCGTCAATCCCGTCACCTGGTAGATCGACGAAGGCAATTGGTGCGTGGAGCCAAAGGCTCGAAAGTCACGGCTATAGGCTCCGACTCCGTCATAGCTGCTGCCTATGAAGATCAATTCGAAGGGCGCGCCGGGATCGAGCCTGCCACTGCGCACGACGAATACGCCCCCCTCATCGAACCGGGGAGCTCCCTCGGCTCGCACATCCGGTAGATTGGTGTGATCGCGATCGTAAAATGTCGCCTGACGCAACCCCTGCTCCAGGCGAATGCGGTCAAACATCCCTCCCCGCACAAATCCAGAGCCCTTAAAGGAACTCGTGCCCGTCCCGAACACCACCAGTAGGTGTTCGCCGGGCTCCAGAACAGCGCTCAGGCGCTCATAGATGACGTCGCCCATCAGGCTTCGGCCGATATGACTGGCGTCGGCCACCGTAAACCACAGGTCCACAAAAGGTTCTTCTCCTTCCAACCCCATCTCCTCCTGGGAGACCGTCAGCCGACCGAAGACCCCTTCTCGCTCCATTTTCTGCCAGCTCCAGTGCTCGTCTTTATGAACGAAATGGCCCTGTGCTTCGGGATCGATGACCACCACTTCCTCTGCACGCCCCACTTCTCGGGCCGCTTCCAGAATGGTCTGGTTCTGAGCCAATACGGTGACCGTGGCCCCCGAGATGACATCGACGGTCACGGCCTCCGGATCGGAGCTGGAGCCCACCACGACCCGACTGTCGGCGGAAATATCGCTGTAGTAGTCTACAAAACGGTCCAATTCTTCGTGGGAAATGCCGACCTGCAAGATCGGTTCTTCATGGTGGATCAGCTCCGCCCCCGTAATGATCCCTTGCGTATTCAATCCCACCAGGGTGACCATGGGGCGTGCGGAATAGGCGACAATGTCGACGACATCCGTGGACAGGACGACCCATCCCACCGTATCTCCGGCGCCGTCATAGCCCACCTTGTAGGGGCGGTCCTCCACGGCTTCGAAGGTCTGTGCGCCCGGCAACACTTCCGCACAATCGAGGACACTACAGTCCAACGCCATGGGCTCGCTGTGTCGGGCCTGACTCGTCGCCGCCGGCGCCATGAAGACGACGGCGGCCACGACGGCACACAGCAGGAATAAGAATCGATCTGGCATAGACACCATGGCAACGGCGACGTCAAAGGGGCAGGGACAGGGAGAGGACTAGACACATGGAAAGCTCAAGCCGCCCTCCTGTCTCGAAGACGAAGAGGGCGGCCTGTTCCCATCATGCCTCGACGATCATGCGGCCTCGCATCTCCAGATGCAGGGCATGGCAGAACCAGGGGCAATAATACCAGTACACCCCCGGTTTTTCGGCCCGGAAGGTCTGACTCTGGGTGTCTTTGGGGTTGACCAGAAAGTTGACGTCGTGGTTGGCCACGCACATTCCGTGGGCCAGATCTTCCACGTCATCGAGGTTGGTCAACACAATCTGGACCGTATCTCCCGCTTTGACCCGGAAGTCGGTGAGCCCGAAGCTGGGCGCGACACTGGTCATGTACACCCGCACGAAATCCTCACCTTTGCGAATGACCTTGTTCGCCCGGAACAGATCGACGCCGTCCTCTTGTGCCCACTCCTCGTACATCCGGAAGCGGTCGATGGTGCGGGGCTGTACTTTGACCGGTTCGATGAGCTCCCGGGGGAATACCACACAGTCGTGGGGCTCGGGATAGGTCGGGCCGTCGTGAATCAACTCCATTTTGCTACCACTGATATCGATGAGCTGATCATTTTCCGGATGGAGGAGGCCCACGTTCAGGAAGCGATCCTTGGAAAATTTACATAGGGCGACAAGCCATTGCCCATCGGCGTCCTTGGTCTCGCTCAAACTGGCGTTGACGTGACCCACATTGTAGTGAACGTCCACCTTATCGATGATGGGATCGATGCTGTCATCGCCATTTTGATACTGCTCGATGGCCTTTTCGATATCCCATTTCGTGACCACAGAATCGATAAAGATCGAGGTGTAGCCGTGACCTCGGCCGTCGAAGGCCGTGTGCAGTGGTCCCAGCCCCACCTCCGGTTCGGCGACCACGCAATCGCGAGGTTCTATGTTGCCGGCGAACGCATCGGCCAGTTTGTCGATGGCGATTACGGTTACGGTGGGAGACAATTTCCCGGCGGCCACGGCGTATTTTCCGGTGGGATCGACATTGATGCCGTGAGGGCTCTTGGGCACGGGGACGCGAATGACGTATTCGCTATCCTCACCGCGAGCATCCACCACCGGGACGTCGCTGTCACCGAGGGTGATCGTGTCTCCGGCGTCGACGGCACGTTGGATGGCCTCCAGATTGAACACATAGGCGTGATCCATATCCGAGGCCTGCATTTCTGGAACGGTCACCCCTTTGTCGGAGTTGTAGCAGGTAGCAAAGGAGTATTTGCCCTCGTAGTCGGTGGCGCACAGATCCATATTGGCTTCCACCATCACCTGCCACTCCACCTCCATGGTCTCTCCGTCGATGGCGGTATGGAGCGCGGCGTATTTTTCGGGTTCATCCAGCTCTCTTCCGTCGTTGGGGATGGGCGTGCAATACTCGCTGTTACAGAGCACCAATCCCGTTTTGTGGCGCTGAGGAAAGATGCCATGCGTCCCCTGCGAATGGGGAATATCCGTGATGCGATCGACCTCCATGGTCTCGATATCGACGCGGGCCAATCGAGCACAGCCCTTGTCGTTGACGTAGACATACCGGCCATCATAGGTGCCGTCCGTATAGGACAGGTGGACGTGGTGAGTATCTCCCGTCGTGCGACCTCCGAGTAATTTCTTGGAGTAATCCGTCGCGCCCCAGCCGGTGGCAGCATCGCGGTTGAATACCGGCACGCGCATAATTTCTCGCATCGAGGGAACGCCGAAGATGCGAATCTCGCCGGATTGTCCGCCACTCCAGAAACCGTAGTAGCGGTCGAGCTCTCCGGGGCCGACGTGATCGGCCGGATAATCGACCTGTGCCTGCCTGCGCTCCTCTCCATTTCCATTGCGGTCACACCCTGGCAATACCGTGGCTGCTCCCACCGCCCCGGCTCCCATCACGGCCATATGCGAAAAAAACTCCCGCCGACTGGCACGGGACGCCTCCGAATTGTCTTCTCCCGTCGTCTTTTCCTCTCTTTCTTTCTGGTCGTCACTCATGACTCTCAAACTCCCATGGTTGACCGCTCTTCACAGTTGCCGGAATGCTCGCCTCCACCGGAAAGCCGAGCGGTTTCCTGACTTTCCGCTACCACGAGTACGCACTTGGAAATGGGACGAGCATGAGCCAGGTCATTGACGAGCCCATTTCCGTTGCCCGAGCCTACTCGTGGATCGGTGCTCCTTCGCTTTCCCGCCTGGGGTCGGGGAGGGGCACCGAAAAACCGAAAAACCACATCCCAACACCACCTCAAAATGTATCTTTATGAATGACAATTGATCCACGTTATCAGTAAACACTGACTGACCCGTCATTCTTTTTATTCTTTCCGTTGATTTTTTTGGGGGGGCGCAGGCCCCCTCCGAACCCAGACTCGACTACGTCTGGGTCCACCTCCCCGCAAGCGGGGAGGGTCAATAATCTTCGGCGCAGGGGGTGGGGCTTGCGACGCAGGGCATGAGCGTGGGTTTGAGGCAATTGACCCTCCCCACAAGCCTTGCGCAGTGGGGAGGTGCGCGCGCCAGCGAGCGCGGAGGGGTCCCCCGAGCCCTCACTGAACCACCATTCAACATTTTTTCCAACATTATGACTGACTGGTCACTCAACAAAACTCAACTCAAATGACTGACGATTCACTCATAACCCACTGAATTATGATTCATTATTTTGTTGAAATATTTACATATAATCCCCTTGCAGGCCCGTCGGGTTTTGTTTACTAAGTGCATCATTGAAACTCATGACGAGGCGCTCCTTCGTCGCCTGCCGAGGACGAGACCCCAAGGACTGGAAAAGATGACGAATCACGAGCGACGCCAACGTGTTCTGACGTATCTACCGGCAAATTCAAGCTTTGAAGACGCGGCCCGAGCCGTCCGCCGGGGCGGAGCGACGGTGGTGTGGCGCGTCGGCGACGATCGACGACGGACCTTCGCTGTCCCGCAGGGTGACTGGCTGCGAATCGGACCGAAGGGTCGACTTCCCGCACCGAGTGAAGCCACTGCCATCGTCCTCAGCGCCGAGCACGCTCTTCATGGCGACGACCTGCGTGATCGCATCCAATCTTTCGCCATCTCGAAGACCTCCGTCTATGTGGAGGTCACCGACGTTGACATGGCACGGCTGGCCGAAGAAGCGGGCGCCGCCGGCCTCGTTGCCTGC
>SLPW01000105.1 GCA_007131755.1 Myxococcales bacterium
TCGGGAATATCCATACATAGGCACCTCCATGAGGGGCTCTGGGTCTTCGGTGTCATCACTAGATGATAAGGATGCCCCCTGCACTACGGGCTGTAAAGCACAAGCGGGCATCGTCTGGCTCCTCTCGCGCATCGAAGGCACGAAGGTCCCCTCCCCGGGGTCGGGGAGGTGGCCGCGAGTGCTGTTGACGAGCGGTCGGAGGGGGCGTCGAGCGACCTACGAGATCTGGAGGCTTCACCAACACCCGCAACTCACTGCTCAGCCCCCACCATATTGAGGCCCCCCGGATAGCCGTAGCTCACGGCACTGTCCAACCCGTGCACCAGCACTCCGAAGGGCTCCTCCCCGGGGCTGAGCAACGTGTAGACGCCGGGATTGACCTCGATGGAGGCCGTCTCGAATTCTCCGCCGGCCACGGCGTCGAATTCCGTATCGGCGATGGCACTTCCCTCCAACTCCACCTCCACTCCTGCCGGACGGATCACCGTGACGAAATCCCTGTTGTAGCCCTCGGGAATCAACACCATATATTCGTCGCGCCATCGCTCGACGGGAATGGCCAGGACCATCGCCGGATCGCCCGTAAACTCCGCCGTCTGCGCCTGACCCGTCAGATATTGGGCCACCGAGATCTTTCCGTCGGCCTCCACCACGAAGTCGTCGGCCGTAAAGAACTCCACGAACTCCCCGGCGTTCAGCGTCACCCCGTTCGCCTCGGGCTGCACCGGGTCGGTGTGGACGGTCACCCCGTCCTCTCCGGCCAGGATCCGCCACAGATCTTTGGTCTGCGTCCTTCCCGGGCTGAAGGGAGCGATATATCGCTGCCCCCAACTATCGAGGGGAAACATCTGCTGTTCGATGTGGTCGGCACAGCAGCTCTCCCGACTGTCGTCATAGGCCACCACCGCCTGCTCGTGACCGCCGAAGACGACCACCGGATGATCGGCGATGATATGCGTTCCCGTCAGATCGCTGAGCCCGTCACCAAATCCTCCCGCTTCGGCCTGCAGGTTGAGAACCTCGCCATGGGCCAACTGGAAGGTACGAGACACCCCGGCGGGAAAGCCCGCCAGATCCTCGCCATCTGCGATATCCGCCGTGGGAGTGACCGTCACATTCGTCGTCGTCCCACTCTCGGTGGCGATGACGGTGACGAACCCCTTTTGAGGGTCGAAGTCGAAGTCTCCGAACTGAAAACTGAAGGGGAAATCGAATTCGAAGTCGTCGAAATTGACGCCCTGCGTGGGCCAGCTCATGGCGTAGTATTCCGTCCCCAACGAGCTGACGGGGATGAGCAAAGAGGCGTCGTTGCTGTAGACGTTTTCGTTATTCAGCGGATTGAATTGATGGGCCGTCACGGGCATGGTGCTCTCGATAAAGAGCCCGGCCCTGCTCTTCCCCGTCTGCTCCATGGGAACTCGAGGCATCGTAAACGAGCGGGCGTCGCCGGCGGGCACCACCGGGTTGGGAATATCGAAGCTAACTCCGGGCTCCACGGCCTGGAAATTCACCGTGGCGTCCACCTCGTTGGGATTGCTCAACACCACGGCGTGGGGAATCTCGTTTTGCGCCATCCCCGTGGTAGGATCGTCGTATTGATCCAGATATACCGTCCAGTATTCACAGCCGAAATAGCTCTCCGCCATCTTCGCTCCGAACTGGCAGGCCTGGACACAACTTCCGTTGTCACAGACCTGTCCCGCCGCGCAGGGAAACTCATCGACATAGCCCGTTCCGTCCTCATTGCAACTGGCCCTCGTCTCTCCGTCGGAACAGGTCGACACCCCGGGCTCACAGAGCTGGTCCGTACACTCGGCGTCGATGCAATTCGGCGTGGCGTCCGGGCACAACACCGTCTCCTGTCCCTCTCCCGACTCGTCACATACCCTCAGGCCGTGTGCCCCGTCACACCCCAGCGCCTCACCGGGATCGCACAATCCATCGAAGTCGCCTCCCCCATCGCCGCCGGCGTCCTCCGTACCACCGGGACCGGCATCGGGCGTCTGATTGTCCCCCGTGCGGACGTTATCGTTCTCCCCGCTCACCTCATCCGAGCAGGCGGCGAGGGCGAAACACAGGACCATCAGGGTGCAAAATTTCTTCATCGTAGCCTCCGGCATTTCTCTGCCGCACATTTTTGACAAATTCGAATTCCGATCGCCAAAACTTAGCAGGCTCACCGCCCCCAATCAACGACGGCGGCCCTCGAGACGACGACGCGCAAAATTTTGCACCATCTCCCAGCAGAAGCGCAAATTTTGCACGTCGATCTGCCGTCGAATCTCACCGCGAGTTGATCTTTCGTAGTGGCACTATCTTTGCATAACGTCACATCCCATCGCCGGTTCCCCGGAGGGGGGGCACCGGATCCCAGCAACAAACCAACGAACGTTAGTAAGGGCAACACATGGCAAGATCGAAGAACGACGAAAAGATTCTCGGCCAATATCACCTCATCAAACGACTTGGCGCCGGCGCCGCCGGTGAAGTCCACTTGGCCGAACATGCCATCCTCGAACAGCGCTACGCCGTCAAAGTCCTCCACCCCCGCCTCGCCAAAAACGATCAATTTACGCAGCGATTTCTGCGCGAAGCCCGGCTCGCCGCCCGCCTCGTCCACCCCAATATCGTACGTGTCATCACCGCCGATCACGACCGGGGGACCTATTTTCTGGTCATGGAGTACGTCGAAGGTCACTGTCTGGAGACCGTCGTCCAGCAGCAGAATGGCCCGCTGCCGGTGCGCCGCGCCGTGCGCTACGTACAGATCATTTTGGAAGCCCTCCAATACGCCCACGACCAGGGGATGCTCCACCGAGACGTGAAGGCCGAAAACGTCCTCGTCGACAGCAACGATCAGCCTCGACTCGTCGACTTTGGCCTGATCTTGGACGTAAAGTCGGGAAGCGATCTGACGGCCCACGACACCGTCGTCGGCACCCCCTATTATATGGCCCCCGAACAGTGGCGCTCCGAAGAGCTCGACCAACGAGCCGACGTCTTCTCTGCCGGTGTGTTGTTGTACTATCTGCTCACCGCCCGCTTTCCCTTTCCGGGAAAAGCGGCCCTCCAGATCGCCCATCGCCTCCAGAGCGGCCCTCACGAGACCCTGGACATCGGAATCATCGACGGGGTCGAACCCACCATGGGCGCCCGACTGGCAAGCGAGCTGCGGGCCATCGTCGACCGGGCCCTGGTGCGAGACCGAGACCAGCGCTACTCATCGGCCGCCGAATTCGCCTCCGACCTCCGGCGCTGGCGCGAGCGCGCCGACCGCCCTCGCGAGGGCTCTCTTCAGGAAGAAACCTCACCATCAGGCGCCTCCTCCGCCCCTTCCCCATCGTCACTCAACCCCCGTCACTTCGCCGCCGAAAACGAGGAACTTTCCATGTCCGAAGCCAATACGAATTTGGAGACCGAATACGTTGAGATCGCCGACGGCACCTACTGGGTCGGAAAACGCCCGGCCGGCGATATTTTCTACGCCAACCCCTATCTTCGCACCTTTTCGCCCAGAGATTCCGATCGCCAGCGCTTCAATCTCTTGATCGACCCCGGCTCCAGCAAGGACTTCAGCGTCGTTCAGTCCAAGGTCAGTCAGGTCATCGGTGACATCAAGAATATCTCCTCCGTCTTCATCAACCACCAGGATCCAGACGTGGGATCATCGGTGGGCCTTCTTGTGGGACGCTACGTCCCCAACGCCCACGTCTTGTGCACCGAGGACACCTGGAGACTGGTCCACTACTACAACATCCCCCGAAAGCAATTCGTCCCCCTCGAGAAATATCCCCGCGGCATCAAGCTTCCCTCCGGTGACGTCGTCCTCCCCGTTCCCAGTCCCTTCTGCCACTTCGTGGGAGCCATGATGCTCTACGATCCCTACACCCGGGTTCTGTTCAGCGGCGACCTCTTCGGCGGGCTCACCGACCGCGGGGCCCAGGGGCTTTACGCCGACGAGTCGGACTGGACGGGCATGCGCGCCTTCCACCAGATCTACATGCCCACCCGCACCGCCATCCAGCATGCCATCGACAATATCCGCCGCCTCGACCCTCCCGTCGAGATCATCGCTCCCCAACACGGACGCGTCATCCGTGGCGAATATGTACAGGAGTATATGGAACGACTGTACAACCTTCCCGTGGGGCTCGACATTCTCGACGATCGACACGCCTCCGAAGAGGAGTTGCAGGCCTGGACTACCGTGCTCAACCGCGTCATCGATGTCGCCCGCTCCGAACTGGGCGATCGCATCGAGTCTCTGCTCGACGAGGACCCCAACCTGAGCGGACATATCACCTTCGCCGGGGGAATTCCGGAGGTCAAACACCTCGGAAAGACCTCCGTGGAACGAGCGGTGCGTCTCTTATGCGACGAGGTGGGACACGCCACGGCGAACTCCATCAAATACGAGGCCGTCTTCGCCGCCGAGGAGCTCGGCCTTCCCACCCCTTCCGTAGAACTCGACGAGGATGGCGAGCAAGTCGACTCCGGACCCACGGCGGCACCGACCGGCTTCGACGTCGCCTGAACCGCCGGCCGCCCCGGAACCCAGGGGGGGCTCCGGGGCGGCTCCCGACCTCACTTCGGCAGCCGAAACCTCTCTTCTCTGCTCTCCTCCGAGGGCGTCCCGGAGTCGAATAAGACGTCTACCTCCGTGACCGCTCCGTCTACTCCGGGCACGAAGCTGACGATGCCCGAGTACTGAAAGACCTGGGGCACGTAAAGCCTGCCGTCGATCTCGCTCAGATAATAGGGCGCTCCCTTCAGCCCCAGCTCCTCTCTCAGATCGACGCAGTTTCCGTCGTAGTAGTCGTTGAGATCCTCACAGCGCAGGATTGTATTTTCGTCGAAAAACTCGGGGTCCCAGTAGTTATATGTCGCCGTCACATACCAATCGCCGTCGTGGAAAAAGATATCGTTCATCCCCCGGTGTTCCGGCGGAACCCTCCAGCTTTCGATCACCTCATAGGAGTCGTCGCGGTGGCGCGTCTTGTGGATGCGTTCGGGCCCGGAGATGAAGTACATCTTGCCGTCGATGATCGACATGGAGCGGATATAGGCCTCGTCCAAAAAGTCGAGCTCCATCGTATATTTCAGCTCCAACCCGTCGCCATCGGGCACGAGCCGGCTGATGGTCTGCGTCCAGGAGCCGACGACGTAAAAGGACTGCGTCACCTCGTCGTAGACCACCCGATGGGGCCGGCGACCCACGTCGTCGATCTCCTGTACGAGCTCGAATCCGTCGTCTCCCTCCACGTAGACACGCAACTGATGACGTCCCGTATCGTCCACCACGTAGAGGTGACCGTCCGTATCGATGGAGTGTGGGCCGGCCAGCTCTCCGTCGAGCACCTCCCACTTGAGAAGATCGTCGTGGAGCTCATCGCTGTACAAGATCCGATTGTGCCAGCAATCGACCAGAAAATACCGCCCCTCTAGCTCCACCAATTGCGTCGGCGAGTAGAGCTCGGACTCCCAGACCTCGCGATATTCCACCTCTTGGTTCTCGTCGATCTCTCCGCAGCCCGCGATCACCATCCAGAACACCAGGCCCAACGCACTCGCCACGCGCGTCGAAATGTCGCATTGCTTCTTCGTGTTCATTGCCTATTCTCCATTCAAGCCTCCCCTTGTGTGGGGAAGCGCTCGTGAACACAGCTTACGACCCGTCCGAAGGAAGGTCCAACACTGCCGTCGACCCCACACTCCGCGGACCCTTGAACCCTCGCACCCCAGAACTGTCATGAAACGACCCTTCATTTTCATCGTCGCCATCATCGCTCTTTTGGCCGTCGCCTGCGATGACACAGCAAACGCCGAGGCCGCCGAAGCGCAGGCCGAGGCCGACGAGGCCACGCAGACCAACGTCGCCTCCGTTCAACTCGACATCGAGGGCATGAGCTGCGTCAACTGCGCCGCCGATATCGAGGAGGGCTTCGAAGAGGCCGACGGCGTCGTCGAGGGCCGCATCGACTTCGGCGAACGCCGCGCCTACGTGGACTACGACGCCGACGAATTGAGCGTCGACGACGTCATCGCCATCGTCGAAGAGCGCGGCTATCAGGCGACGCTGCTCGAGGACTGAAACCGGTTGGACAACCCGCCCCCCATCGGCCACAATAGTTCATCCCGACCCCCCTTCGATGGAGGCGCTCCATGGCCGATCGCGACGTCCAACCGCCCAGTCCGCCCAATGATCAAATCGCCATCCTCCTCTGCTTTATCGGCGCCATCATATTCTGGGGCCTGGGGATGATGTTCTGGGGCCAATGGTGGGGCGAGAAGTGGGGCGAAGAGCCGCACGACACCGAAGAGGTCGTCATCGTATGCTCACTGGGGTATTAGGGCTGGCTTCATGCACTCGCTGTACGCCTACAGCCTGATCCCCGTCGTCGCCATTTCGCTTCTTCTCTTCTTTACGGTCGTCCTGCGACACCGCGGCCCCTGGGGGCTTGCCTCTTATTGCGGCGCCACCGCTCTGTGGGGCCTCAATCTCCTCTTTGCCTTTTCGCCTTCACAGTCTCTGTCCGACTTCGGCCTTCGCATGTCCGCCGCCGGCGCCTTCGTCGTCGCCGGCTACCTCCACGCCGCCTACGACCTGACCGACCAGAAGCACTACGGACTGTTGTGGGTCGCCTACCTGGCGGCGCTGACCATCACCATCGCCGGCGTCACCTTTCCCGGGCTCCTCTACGATCCGGTCTCCCTGGCGGCGGGCCCCATGTTCTGGCCCGCCATGGCCCTGGCCATGACGGCTTCCATGGTGCCCTTCTGGCACCTGGCCCGGGCCTACCTGGACGCCGACGAACACAAGAAGATGAGGCTCCAATACCTCTTCGCCGCCGGCTTCGTGGGCTACGCCGGCGCCTGGACCAACGCCGTGATGCTGGCCCACGACCGCCTGCTTCCCTACGGCCTCTTCTTCGTCCTCGCATCGTTGCTCATCCTCGCCAGGGTGGTGCAATTGATGGAGTCCGGCGCCCAGCGACGCATCTTCGAGCGCAGCCTTCTATACTCGGCGCTGACCGCCTTTTTGTCGGCCCTCTTTCTCTTCGCCGCCCTCCTCTTTCTGGCCGACACAACAGAGCCCGTTCTTCGCGACTACGGCCTGAGCGCCTTCTTTCTCCTCGCCATGGCGGCCCTGGCCTTTGAGCCGGTGCGCCAGCAACTCCAGGAGGTCCTCGGCCGCACCCTCTCTCGCGACAAGGCCCAGGCCTCGGACCTCGCAAAGGCCCTGGCAGAACAGGAGGAGCGCGCCCACCAGGCCCACCGACTCGCCGAGCTCGGCACCTTCACCTCCGCCATCGCCCACGAGGTGCGAAATCCCCTGGGCGTATTGACCGCAAACCTCGCTCTCCTCGAGCGCAGCGGCGCCGACACAGAGATCGTCGACGATATGCGCCGACAGATCGACCGGGCCAGTCACTTTCTGGACGACCTCCTGGACTACGGTCGCCCCAGCCCTTTGGAGCTGCGCATGGTCAGCGTCGCCGACACCGTCGAGCTCGCCAGGTCCTCCGCCACGGCCGCCCTTTCCGACGAAGCCCCCGACGGCGTACGGTGGCATCTCGACATCGACGCCGACGACTCCACCATCGAGGCCGATCAGAGCCAATTGCTGCAGGTCTTCGTCATCCTCTTTGAAAACGCCCTGCTGGCCCTCACCGATAGCGACAGCCCCGAGATCGCCGTGACGACCGACGCCGGCGACGATACCATCGCCGTCGAGGTGGCAGACTCGGGCCCCGGCATCGACGACGCCGTGGCAGACACCCTCTTTGAGCCCTTCGTCACCAGCCGAAAGCGCGAGGGCAAGTCCCAGGGCACCGGCCTCGGACTCGCCATCGCCCGCAATATCATCGAGCGCCACGGCGGCCACATCGAATTGACGGACCACCACCTCGGCGGCGCCTGCTTCAAATTCGAATTGCCGCGCCACCAGAAGGTGCTCGCCGCCGCCACCGCCTCCCGAAACCCCTCCCCAGCTTGACTGGGGAGGTGGCCCGGCACCCCCAAATCACCACCTGATCCACCATGACGAATATCCTCCTCATCGACGACGATCGCGCCTTTCGCAAGGTCTACGGAAACCTCCTTCGAAGCGAGGGCTTCGAGGTCTTCGAGGCCGACGACCGCCCCTCGGCCCGTGAGAAATTCGCCGAGGGAAACTGCGACGTCGTCCTCCTCGACCTGATGCTCCCCCCCGACGGAAGCGTGGACAGCGGCCTCGAACAACTCGCCGAATTTCTCGACCAGCGCCCGCAGGCCAAGATCATCGTCGTCAGCGGCGCCGGCGATACCCGATTTATGCTCCGGGCCGTACGCGAGGGGGCCTACGACTTCCTGACCAAACCCGTCGACCCCGACGTGGTCCTGGTCGTCGTAGAACGCGCCGCCACGCGCCTCGAACTCGAGCGCCAGGTGCGCAACCTCCAGACCTCGCTCGAGCAGGCACAACCGGAGCGGGCCATGATCGGCCAGAGCCCCTCTTTCGTGCGCGCCGTCGAGATCGCCGAGCGCGTCGCCCCTTCCGATCTTCCCGTGCTCATCACCGGCGAAAACGGCACCGGAAAGGAGCTGATGGCCCGCAGAGTTCACCAACTGTCGGACCGAAGCGACGGGGCCTTCGTCGCCGTAAACTGCGGCGCCCTTCCCGACAATCTGCTGGAGTCCACCCTCTTCGGCCACAAAAAAGGAGCCTTTACCGGAGCTGTACGCGACAAATCGGGACTCTTCTCCGAGGCCGACGGCGGAACCCTGCTCCTCGACGAGGTCGGCGATATGCCCCCTCATCTGCAGGTGAAATTGCTGCGCACCCTAGAGACCGGCGACATCCTCCCCGTAGGCGCCGAGCGCCCCGTACAGGTCGACGTGCGCATCGTCAGCGCCACCAACCGCGATCTCCTGGAACTCCAGGAATCCGGAGATTTTCGCGAAGACCTCTACTGGCGCATCAAGGGCGCCCAGATCCACCTTCCACCCCTGAGAGAGAGACCGGGCGACATCCCCCTTCTGGCCACCCACTTCCTCAACCAATCCCGCTCTCTGACCCCCGACGGCCAACCGCGCCGCCTCTCCGAAGAGGCCATCGACGCACTGCAAACCCACTCCTGGCCCGGAAACCTACGCGAACTCCGCCACGAAATGCAGCGCGCCATCGTCATGAGCACCAACCCCCTATTGCAGCCCCGGGACTTCGCCTTCACCCAGGGCGGCCCCTCCCTCAAACCCGTCGACGACGACGCCCCCCTGAAGGACAAAATCGAGGCCCTGGAGCGCCGCGAGATCGAACGAGCCCTGGACCAATTCCACGGCAACCGCACCCAGACCGCCGAGGCCCTCGGCCTGTCCCGACAGGGACTCCTCAACAAGATGAACCGCTACGGACTGTCCTAACCCCCGGGTGCTTCCCGGCCCCGGCTTTCGGGCTCCGGCTCCGGCCCCAGCGGCCCCCGCGTGGCTTGCCCGCGGGGGAGCAAAGACTGAAGAGCGAGAACAAGACCTGTCGGGCTCGACCCCAGCGGCCCCCGCGTGGCTTGCCCGCGGGGGAGCAAAGACTGAAGAGCTAGAACTGAAGAGCTAGAACAAGACCACCCACCCATTTTTTTCGGCGGGCTTGCCCCGCCGCGATGCGCTTGCTCAATGCCCAACAATACACATATTCCCGTAAAGGCCGCCCTCCCACGCCGCCCCACGGAGCCCGCGATATGACCGACAAGAAACGACGACGACGCATCTTCTGGGCCTCCCTGGCCCTCGGCACAGCGGGAGTAGCCCTGGGGTTGAGCGTCGTGCTCTACCGCCACCCCATCGCCGCTCTGGAGTGGTACGCCCGCCGCACTCTCGGGCTCGCCGGACTTCGTCAACGGCTCGTAGAGCACCGCCGAGGCGTCTGGTCCTACTTCGACCGCCCCGGACCCGACACGGGCTCCCCCGTGACGGTGGTGCTCGTGCACGGACTGGGCGGACAGGCCGGCAACTGGTTCAAGACCGTGCGCAGTCTACGAAACTACGAGGTCGTCGTCCTCGATCTTCCGGGGCACGGCGACTGCACCTTCGAGCAGCTCGACTGGACCTCCGAGACGGTCTTCGAATTATTCGTGCAACTCGTCGACGAGGCCACGCATGACCGGCCCCTGGTGCTCGTCGGAAACTCCATGGGCGGATGGCTGTCGCTACTATACTCCCTAAAGTTTCCACACCGCGTCGCCCGGCTGGTCCTGGTCAACAGCGCCGGCCTGGAATTCGACTACGACCGGCGCCTCTTGATGCCCCGCAACCGCCGGGACGCACAGCGCACAGTGGACGCCGTCATCGGCGACGACGCTCCCCGCCTTCCCGGCTTCATGCTCGACGCCATGATCCAAAACGCCGAGGGCTCCCCCCTCGCCAACGCCGTCGAGCGCGTCGACGACGCCCCCTTCGTCGACGACCAATTAAGCGACTTGAAGGTGCCCACCGAGATCATCTGGGGCACCGCCGACAGATTGATCCCCCCCTCCCATGCTCAGAAATTCTACGAGGCCATTCCCAACGCCCGACTGCACCCCATGGAGGGCATCGGCCATTCGCCCCAGGTCTCGGCACCCCGCCACTTCAATCGACTCCTCGAGGCCATCGTCGACGACGCCGCCCTCCAACCTCTTCGGCCTCGCCAACGCACCTGACATCTCTCTTCCCATCGATTATCGTTCCCAACCAGTACACCGGCGAATCAAGCACGAGACCACCGACTCTACTCTCACCGACTATTCTCTCTTCGACGTCACGCCAGTCGCCAGGAGGCCATCGATGAGCCAGAACCTGACCTACGAAAAGATCAAGCGCACCGTCAAAGACACCAGACAACAGGGCTCGAGCTTGATCGTCACCTTTGCCTGTCCCATCACCGGCGAGAGCGTCGAAAGCCGAGCCACCATGACTTCTTCGTCCACCGACCTCAGCACGGTAGTGCGCCGAAGCGTCGTTCAAAGCCTGATGCGCAGCATCCGACGCTGGCTCTACCGAGTCCTGGGCAGAGGATTTGTCGGAGATGTCGGACGCGATATCACACTCCAGGCATCCAGACACAAAGCCGAAAAGCTCCGCTTCAGTCGAGCCGACAGACAAAAAGCCGTCGTCGACGCCTTCCGGCGAGTCCAACAACAATTCGTCTGGGATCCCCAGACCGACCATTGGATCCACAAAAACGCCGAGGACGCCCTGGTCTGAGAACTCACCTCATCACCCCAAACCACCAGCCACCTCGATCACGCTGTTTGCAGCGCTTCAGCGCCGCTCCGTGCGCTCTTTCGCGCCCCCGCGTCCCAGCGCTCTTTTTCCGCGACGCAGCGTTCCGCGCTCTGCGCTCTGCGCTCCGCGCCCAGCGTTGAACTTTCACACCGAACCTGCCACCTTGCCCTGACTTTAACTGCCTGGCGCACCCGAGGTTTGCGATGATCACCACTTATCGAAGATGGACCCTGCTCCTATCCTGCCTGGCCCTGATCGCCGCCTTGTCCGCCTGCAGCGACGACGAAGTCAACGGGACCGGCATCGACTTGGACAACGACACAGAGGTCGACGCAGGCAAAGACACGGGCAGCACGGATACCGGCACGGCCGCTGACGCCGGCGATCACAGCGGCACCGACACCGACTCCGACGCCGGCGACAACGAGTTGGACGCCGGCGACGCCGACACCGACCATGGATCGACGGACACGGGCGACTCGGATGTCGGCGCAGACACGGGCGGCAGCGATACGGGTGATACCGACACGGGTGGCGCTGACACCGGCGCCGACACCGGCGTGGACACCGGCA
>SLPW01000286.1 GCA_007131755.1 Myxococcales bacterium
AATAAGAGGATTCCACCCGTGGCGGTGACGCTCAATTGGTAGCCCGGTTCGATGACCAGTGTGGGCCGAAATAAAAGGAGTATGGAGGCGACCACTGCCAGGGCGGAGAGTGGGCGCAATCTCCAGGGAGATAGGGTGATGACGGCGATAGCCAGAGCGATCATCCCGAAGGCCCTGCGAGCCGAGACGGGAGCGCCGATGAATAGGAGATAGATGGCGAGGACGACGAGGCTTATCAGGCCGATGACGATGCGGCGCGGAAGGCGCCGATAAATTCTGGGAAAGCGGTCCAATAGAAGACGAATCAGTAGGGCGATGAGGCCGGCGATGATGGCGAAATGAAGTCCCGATATGGCCAGGATATGGCCGGTGCTGGTGATGTCGAAGGGTTCGCGCAACTCGGCGTCGATCTTGCCGCGACTTCCCGTGAGCATGGCGACGGCCATCGCCTCACCATCGCCGTCGACGTGGGAGGCGATGCGGCGCTCCAGCTCAATGCGCTGCGTGACGAGAGAGCGCCGAAGTCGAGCGGGGCGTGAGGTCTCCTCGTCCTGGAGAAACACAACCTCCTCGCGGGCTGTGGCGGACAGGTTATAGCCGCGATTTTCCATCATCTGGCGAGCGGATAGGCGCCAGGGAACCTGGGCGGGGGCGAAGCGCTCGAGGCTGGCCCAGGTGCTCACGCGGTCGCCGGGAAGTGGAAGTGGCGAGCAGGGATCGAGATCGCCTGTGGGATAGAAGAGGCGAAGACGAGGGGCTGGAGCGGTGAGGTGGCCGCCGTCGTCGATGTCCAGTGAGATCAATCGGGCGTCGTAAGAGACACCGCGATCGTGAAGGACGGGCCCGTCGAGGATCCGAAGTTCGACTTCGGCATATTTTCGATCTTCGTCGAGCCACGATGCTATGGGATGTTCGGCGGGGTTGTGGATCTCGGCGTAGACGATCGCACAATGAGTGACGACAAGGCACAGTGCGGTGATCAGCGCGTGAGTTCGCCAGCGGTGCAAGCGCGCGGCGGCGATTATCAGGGTGGTGACGACAAGGGTGAGTCCCATGGTCCAACTGGTGAGTTCCAGTGGGGACAGACGAGCGGCGGCCAGACAAGTCGCCAACGTGGTGGCGAAAAAGATGGCTGCCACAGGTGGAAGAGTAGGCCGATCCATGGTGATCCTCACCGCAGAGGAATCGTTGCGGGCAGCCCAATTTCATCGGCCGCCCCGGTCTGTGGATCTATTGTCGAGAAAACAGAAAAAATCTTTCGTCTTCGCCGTCGAAAAAAGAGGTGCGATCCTGTGGGGAAAGAGGGGTTTTCAACGGGGTTTCCACAGGCAATGAGGAGGTTTTCCACAGGCTGCGATTTGATGTGGGATAATGTAGGTGTGAAAGCGTTTTGAACCTGCGGTTGACCGGCAAGTGGTTGATTGTAAACGGAAAGGTTCGCCCTGGGGCCTCGGTGTGAGAGAAGGCAGTGGCAGGGGACGGGGGGCGAATTCACAGACGGTACGAGATCTGTGGAAAGGGCTGTGGAAAACCTGAGATCGGCGCAGAGTTGCGACGGTTTCGCTTCGATCTTTCGGGGTGGCGAGAATCGAGAACGCCAGGGAGGTCTTGGAAAAAGATGGCACCTTTATGGGGAG
This sequence comes from Myxococcales bacterium, assembly GCA_007131755.1. Lineage (GTDB taxonomy): Bacteria > Myxococcota_A > Bradymonadia > Bradymonadales > Bradymonadaceae > SLJM01. Next base: position 1,638 of record SLPW01000286.1, read on the forward strand.
ATTCGACTGGGAGAGCAAAAGGAGATCGGGAGAGCAATCCAATCGGCCAGGAATCGGGGACGGGATCCGTGCTGGAGCACAGTGAATGGCGTATGCGCCATTGAAGCAGGGGAATACGGGCTGTGGTGTGGCTCGTTCTTGGGACGATTCACGGGGATATGCCACAGGCGTATCTGACGTCCGTCGATAGGGGATCGGTGGCGGGTGTCGACGCAAGGAAAGGTAGACGTTGGCGACGGCGGTGATCTTCTGGTATGCCATGCGGACCAATGTCGTTGACGAATACAACCCCTGGCCGAGAGCGCGGGGTTGTTCATCAGTTAGAGAACAGCAAAGTAGACATGCTCGAATTCATCACATCCTTATTCGGATCGGCAAACGATAGATATCTCAAAGATGCCCGCGAGAAAGCGGTCAAGATCGGTGAGTTGGAGAGCCGGTTTGAGAAGATGTCCGATGCCGAATTAAAAGCCATGACTGGCGAGTTTCGCCAGAAATTGGACAACGGTGCGACGCTGGACGATCTGATGCTCGAAGTCTTCGCCTGCGTGCGCGAGGCGGGCAAGCGCTCGGTGGGAATGCGTCACTACGACGTACAGCTCATCGGTGGGATGGTGCTCCACGAGGGCATGATCGCCGAGATGAAGACCGGTGAGGGTAAGACTCTGGTGGCGACTCTTCCGATGTATCTGAATGCATTGAAGGGAGAAGGGGCCCACCTGGTGACGGTCAACGATTATCTGGCCCAGCGCGATGCCCACTGGATGGGCAAGCTCTACAAATATATGGGCATGAGCGTGGGCACCATCGTCAGCGGAATGCCGAAGGCGCAGCGAAAGAAGTCCTATGGATGCGATATCACGTACGGGACGAATAACGAATTCGGCTTCGATTATCTTCGCGACAATATGAAGTACCGGCTCGAGGACTACGTCCAGCGCAAGCAACACTATGCGATCATCGACGAGGTGGACTCGATTCTCATCGACGAGGCCCGTACGCCGCTGATCATCAGCGGAAAGGCGGATCTGTCCACGGAGTTGTACTTCGAGATCAACAAGATCATCCCCTACCTCAAGAAAGACGAAGACTATCTGGTGGACGAGGAAAAGCGCACGGCCACGCTGACCGACAGCGGAGTGCGCAAGGTGGAGCAGCGTCTTGGGATCGACAATATGTACGACACCAAGCACATCGAGACCATCCACCACGTCAACAAAGCCCTTCAGGCCCATACGCTGTATCGAAAGGAAGAGCAGTATATCGTCAACGACGGAGAGGTGGTGATCGTCGACACCTTTACGGGACGCCCGATGCCGGGTCGCAGGTGGTCCGACGGACTCCACCAGGCGATCGAGGCCAAGGAAGGGGTGCAGATCAAAGACGAGAACCAGACGCTGGCGACGGTGACCTTCCAGAATTACTTCCGGATGTACGACAAGCTTTCGGGCATGACCGGTACGGCGGAGACGGAGGCCGAGGAATTCCACGAGATCTACGATCTGGAGGTCATCGTGGTGCCGACGAATAAGCCGGTGATCCGAAAGGACTACGAGGACGTGGTCTATCGGACGTATCCCGAAAAATTCGAGGCCATCGTCCATCAGATCGTCGAGTGCAATAAGCGCGGGCAGCCCGTATTGGTGGGAACGACGAGCGTCGAAAAGTCGGAAGCCATCAGTCAGGTCCTCAAGCGAAAACGCATCGGTCATGAGATTCTAAACGCCAAGCACCACGAGCGAGAGGCGGATATCGTCGCCCAGGCGGGCCGAAAGGGGGCAGTGACGATCGCCACCAATATGGCCGGCCGGGGAACGGATATCCTCCTCGGTGGAAATCCCGAGCAATTGGCCAACGACGAGGTAGGTGAGCCCGATATTCCGCCATTTACCCCGGAGAACGAAAAAGACGACTATTATAGCGAGGACTACAAGGCAGCCCTCGACAAATACCTTGCCCAGTGTAAGGCGGAGCGTCAGGAGGTGCTGGAGGCAGGCGGATTGTTCATGATCGGAACGGAGCGCCACGAGTCGCGGCGAATCGATAACCAGCTTCGAGGTCGCTCCGGCCGTCAGGGCGATCCGGGAGGAAGCCGCTTCTTCCTGTCGCTGGAAGACGAGTTGCTCCGGCGCTTCGGCTCCGAGAAATTGGCCAAGATCATGGACGTCGTCAACTTCGAGAAGGGCGTGCCCATTGAGCATAAGATGGTCACGAAGAGCCTGGAGCGTGCTCAGAAAAAGGTGGAAGGTCGAAACTTCGATATCCGAAAGAATCTTTTGGAATACGACGACGTCATGGACGTGCAGCGCAAGACGATCTACGAGATGCGCCGCAACGTCTTGGCCGGAGAGGACAGCGAGGGACAGGGCCTTCTGGATATGGCCACGGATCTCTTCGAGGACGTCGCCCTGGCGACCATCGACGCCCATGCCGCAAGAGAGGTGCGCTACGACGACTGGGATCTGGAAGGGCTGGAGATGGCTCTGGAACATGTCTTCGGTCTGGAATTCGATTTCAGCGGCGCGCCGGGACGTGACACCATCGAGCGCGAGGTCTGGGCAAAGATAAGCGAGCTCATAGAGGAGAAGGAGGACGAGCTCGATGAGATCGCCGAGATGATCAATGACCGGCGACGGCAACGGGCCATCCAGGAATTGGAGGCCCAGAAACAGGCCGACCAAGAAGAAGCGGGGGGAGACTGGAGCGAAAGCGAAGAAGATCTGGAGGATCTGGAATACGAGACGGTCACGGGCCGCGAGTTGTTGGAAGACCAGATCCAGAACCGCTATCTTCGGGCCATCGATCGCTTCTGGCGTCAGCACCTGCAGGCAATGGAACAGCTTCGCGACGGCATTCGCATGAGCGGATACGCGCGAAAGGATCCCAAGCAGGAGTATAAAAAGCAGGGCTACGATCTATTTTTGGATCTGCTCAGCAATATCAAGACCAACGTGGTGGAGTTCGTCTCCAAGGTGGAGATCGAGACCCCCGATTCACTGCGCGAGCAGCCGCAGCCGAAGCAGGCCGTTCCCGACAAAATCCAATTCAATCGACCCGGCGTCGACGGAGCCGGCGGCGATGAGGGGCCCGATACCTTCAAGCGCGATCTGCCGAAGGTGGGGCGAAACGATCCCTGCCCCTGTGGAAGCGGGAAGAAGTACAAGTCCTGTTGTCTGCGCAAGGAGCAACGGGCGTCGTAGGTGGGACGCCCCCTCCGACCGCTCGTAGAAAGCACTCGCGGCCACCTCCCTGCCACCGGGAAGGGGATGTGAGAGCGCACGGACGATGGAGGTTTCTTGCGAGTTTTCGTGGAAGGGATGGAATTTCGGGGGTATCACGGCGTCTTTGAAGAAGAGCGTCGTGAGGGTAGGCGTCTGAAGATCGATCTGGAGGTGGAGGTCGACGAGGAGGGGTCGACGAAGAGCGATGAGTTAGAGCAGACGCTGGATTATAGGCGGCTGGCTGAGATCGTCACCGAGGTGGTGGAGGGGCCGAGTCGTTTTTTGGTAGAAAAATTGGCGGGAGAGATCGTGGCGATGACGTTGGAGCGGCACCCGTCGGTGTGCCAGGCGACGGTGCGGATTCGAAAGAAGGCCCCCGACGTGGTGGGGCAGCCGCGATGGGTGGGGGTGGAGTTGAGCCGACGGCGTTCAGAACACTCGAGTTGAGAGCAAAGAGCGATGTTGTTGGAGCAAAGGGGATTTCCCCTGTTCAAATTCTGGGGTGTCGAGGTCTCGGTATCGTTCTGGTACCTGATCATCATGGGCTTCATCATCGTGTTGTGGCCTGCAATGGGTGGTATGGCCGTGGCCGACGGTGTGCTGTGGGCGCTGGTGATTACCGCTTCCCTTCTGATTCACGACTTCGCCCACGCGGCGGTGGCGAAGCGCCATAAGTTGAGGCCCTCTATTGTGCTTACAGCCTTCGGGGGATTCTGCTTCACCGATCGGGAGGCAAAGAGTGACGGCGACGATATCCGGATGGTGCTCGCCGGACCGTTGGTCAGTCTGGCGCTGGCAGCGGTGGCGCTGTCGGCGGTGTTGTTTATCCCCGAGGTGGTGGCCTCGTCGCCGGTGACGCAGACGATGGTGACCGCACTTTTGTGGGTCAATCTACTGTGGGGACTGGTCAATCTCTTGCTTCCAATCTGGCCGCTGGACGGGGGAAGGCTCTTTCATCTGGTATTGCGTCGATTCAAGGATGAGAAAACGGCTCGGGAGTGGGCGCTGAAGGCGAGCATCTATACCGTGATTCCCGTGGGAATCGTGGGGTTGGTGCAGTTTATGAGCCTACTGATAGCGCTATTTGCCGTCTTCGTGCTCATCGACAATGTGCAGGCGTTGAATTCGAACCAGTCGCTGCTTCGACGAAAGAGCGCAAAGTCGAAGAATCAGGCATCGAGCTTTCACGAAGGGCTACTGGAAGAAGCCGAAGAGGCCATGGAAGCCGGTGATTGGAGAGAAGCAGCGCGTCTCGCGCACCATATGAGGTCCGTGGGCTCGATGCCGGCAAAGATGCTCGACGAGGTGTGGACGATTCTGGGGATCGCGACGATGAAGATGGGGGAGTACGACGAGGCGTTGAGCTATCTGAAGCGAGCACCGCAGAAACGCCGGGTAAAGCAGGCGATACAGCGGTGTGAGGAAGAAACTACAGGTGATGGGTGAACTGCGGGTAGTAGGTACCCACCACCCACCACCCAATACCTGTGGTCACCCGATATACATCTCCACGATGTCGAGCAGATCTTGTTCCTCGAAGGCGAGTTTGACGAGGTAGCCGCTGGCGCCGAGTTTCATGGCTCGCTTCTTGTCTTCCGCTTCGCCGAGGGTGGTGAGAATGACGACGGGGAGGTGTTTGTAGTCGTCGGAGTCGCGGATAGTCTCCAGAAGCTGGAGTCCGTCCATGCCGGGCATCTGAATATCGGTGAGGACCAGATCGACTCTGTGTTGCTGGAGCATATTCCAGCCATGGTGTCCGGAGTCGGCTTCGATGACGCGGTAGCCGTTGTTTCGAAGGATGGAGACCACCAGGGAGCGTGTGATCTCGCTGTCCTCGACGACGAGGATGGTGCGACTTAAGGGAGCCCGCATACTCTGGATGGTGGCAAAAGAGCGGGCCTGGTCGCCGGTGTGAGGAGTAGGGATGCGGGCGCCTGCGTCGCTGTGCTCCATGAGGCTTACGATATTGAGGAGGGGAACGACGGTGCCGGAGTCGGTCAGGGCGATGCCTCGGCAAAGGGCGATGCCGCTGAGGAAATCGCCAAGAGGCCGGCTGATGGCCTCTCGTTCACCGATGACGTCGTCGACCCATACGGCGATGCGGCGTGACCCTTTGCGAACCAGGAGGACGATCATTCGTTCGGGAGGGGCGCCGCGATCGTCGAGGTCGAGGGGTCCTGCCCAGTCGACCAGGGGAAGAAGTTCGTCGTCCATCTCCAGACAAACGCCCCCATGGAGCTGTCGCAATTGGCCGGGGCTGACCAGGGCGACGCGCTGGACGTCCTTGGCGGTCAGGGCGAAGCGGCGCTCGGCGATGGCAAAGACGAGCACGGAATTGACGGCGGTGGATACGGGGAGATGCAGTGTAAAGGTCGTTCCCTGACCGACTTTGCTTTCGACCTCGATGAATCCGCCGATGCGGGTGATCTGACGTCGTACCACGTTCATTCCGACGCCCCGTCCGCTGACATCGCTGACCTCGCTGCGGGTGCTGAAGCCCGGCTCGAAGATCAGGGCGATGGCCTCCTGGTCGGAGAGGCGTCGGGCCTTTTCGGGAGGCATGAAGTCGCGCTCGATGGCCTTGGCCCGGATGTCGTCGGGATCGACGCCGCGACCGTCGTCGGAGAGTTCGACGCGGATGGAATCACCGAAGTATTCGGCGCGAAGTGAGATCTCGCCCTCCGGGTTTTTTCCTTTTGCCTGCCGCTCGTCGGGGTCCTCGATCCCGTGATCGACAGCGTTTCGAACCAGATGGAGCAGGGGCTTGGACAGGGCGTCGAGGATGGTGCGATCGACCTCGACGTTTCCGAAAGAGTGGACGAGATGTACCCGCTTTCCCTGGATGTCCGCCAGGTCGCGTACGGCCCGGGGATAATGGCTCAAGACCTGAGCGAGAGGGATGTGGCGCAGGTTACGGGCCTGCTCGTCGACCTGGGAAGCGCGGAGATTGACGAGGTAATTTTCCTCGCGAAGTGAAGTCTCACAGGAGTCGATGCGATGAGTCACTTCGCGCAGTGCACCGGCATGGCGTTTCGGCAAGGAGTCGGCGACTTGTCCATGGAGATGTCGAAGGCGAAGCCGAATCTCGTCGAGCTCCTCGAGATGGTAGTGAAGTCGGCGGCTCATGAGGAGAGTCTCTCCGGCGAGGTCGCCGAGACGCTCGAGCTTTTCGGCGTCGACGCGAAGAGAGGAGGTGGTCTGAATGCGAAGCAGGTCGCTGTCACCGTCGCGCGACAGGGGCCGGGCGTCGATACGGGTGTGCGTGGAATAGCCGGATTCGCGCGGTGAATCGGGATCGGGAGAGTCGGCCTGCGGATCGGAACGAGGCGGTGAGATATCTTCGTCGTCATGGGGATCGACGGCGGAGACATCGTCGTCGTCGTCGTCGGGTGGATTCGAGTCGGGCTCGGTCTCCGAAGCTTCAGCGGATGGCGACGGCTTCGGTGCGGCCGGTATGTCAGCCGAGGAAGAGGCGTGGGTGAAGCGGCCGACGTCGTCGACGAAGCGATTTAAATCGAGGCCGGCGTTGCTGTCTCCGGCAGACTTCGTCAGAAGGGCCCGCATCAGGTCGAAGCCCTGGAAGATGAGGTCCACCGGGGCGTCGTCACAGAGCCGATCGTCATCGACGGCGGTGAGGAGAAGGTTTTCGGTCTGATGGGCAACGAGGTTGATGTCGGCAAAGCCCATCATCTTCGCTTCCCCCTTGATGGTGTGAACCTCACGCATCAATTCGTCGAGGATCTCGGCGTCGTCGGGACACCGCTCCAGCTCGACGAGCAGCGAATTCATCTGCTCGATTCGCTCCAGCCCCACGGAGCGAAATTTCTCGATGAGGGCGCCCATACTCATGACGACTCGGAATCCTCCTCATCGGGATCGGCGTCGGCCTGGATCTCGGTGCTCTCGATCTCACGGGCGATGGCCTCGAATTCCTGGGAAGTGCTGGGGGTGTCGGTCCGATCCTTGTTGCGAAGTCCGGGGATGTCGTCGAAGAGTCCGGAGTTGTCGGAGGTGGCGGCGGTGAATTGGAGGGTGGGCCGGGAGCGCGAATCGTCGTCGAGTGGATCGGCGTCGAGATCGTCGTATTCGCCGGTATCGGCGTCGAGGTCGACGTCGTGGGCGCCATTGGTGCCGCCGAAGTTGGATGGGGTAACCTGGGCGCGTCGGGCCATCTGAGCGAATTTTTTGGAGCGCGTGAGCGTAGAGCTCGGCTCGACGGAGGCTGACGAGGGCTGGTCATCGCGGGTGGTGGGCGCAGCCGAGGAAGACGCCGAGGTGCGGCGGGATTTGCGGGAAGCCTTGGCGCGCCGGGGTTCGGATTTGCGAAGAGATGATGACGTGGCGGGGGCGGAGTCGGCAGCGTCACCGACGACCTCGAATTCATCGACCAGAAACCGAAGGTTGTCCGAGGCGTCGGCGAGCTCGCGGGCGGCTGTGGTGACCTGGCGAGTTCCGGCGACGCCCTGGTTGATGAGATGGGACAACTCCTCCATGGACTGGGTGACCTGCTCGGTGCCCGATTGCTGCTGCTGGGTGATGAGCGAGATCTGAAGGGCCGTGTCCGTGGTCTGTTCGGACAGGCGCGATCCCTCCTCGGTGGCCATGACGGTGGCCAGCGAGGATTCGCGTATATCGCTGACGAGTTCTTTGATATCGCCGATGGACTCCTTGATATTTTCCGCAAGGCGGCGCATCTCGGCGGCGACGAGGGTAAATCCCTTGCCGGCCTCACCGGCGCGCATGCCCTCGAGGCTGGCGTTGAGGGCCAAGAGGTCGGAGCGATCGGCGATGGACTTGATGACCTCCAGGATCTCGGCGATGCGCGCGGTGTGGCTCTTGAGCTCGCCGATGCGTTCGGCGACGGTGCGGTTGTTGGCCTGGGTCTTTTCGGCAGATTTGAAGACGGTCTTGGAGTTGTCGGCGATCTTGCGCGCCGATGCCAGCAGTGTCTCCATGGTGCGCTGGGTCTCCTCGACGCCGGAGGCCTGATGGCTGGCGGCCAACTCCTGGTCCTGCAAGACGAGGAGGATCTCCTCGGAGGCCGACGAGATGTGAATGGCGGTCTCCACGATGCGTTGGACGAGGTCGTTGAGTCCGGTGACCATCTGGTTGAACGCGGTGGTCAGGTCTCCTTCGCCGTCGACGTAGGTGGTCAGATCGCCCTCGGCGATGTCCTGAGCGCGGTCGGCGATGGTGCGAAGATTCCGTACCATCAGCGCAAAGGCGTCGCCCAACTCACCGGGGACGGGCTCGTCGAGAAGTGGGCTGTAAAGATCATCGCCGGCGATGATGCGGGCCTGAATGGTGAGGCGGCGCATCTGATTGGTGAGCTTGACGAAATTGCGCTCCAGGTCGCCCTGGCTGGAATGAAAAGGAAGGTCTGCGTCTTCGAGGCGACCGGTGTCGAGGACGCGTTGCTCCACGTCGACGACGCCGATGTCGCCTCGGGCCAGGCGCTCAGCGGTCTTGGAGAGATCGCTGAGTTGATCGGTCATCTTGTTGGTGGCTCTGGCGAGGCGGCCTACTTCGTCGTTTCGGCTCTCGTCGACCCGATCGTGGTGCAGGTGGCCGCGGGCGATCCCCTCGACGACGCGGGTGACGTCTTCGAGGGGGATGAGGGACCACCGGGTAAATCCGACGGTGACAATTCCGATGACGGCGATCCCCACGGCTTCGAGATGGGCACCCTGATAGGCGAATACGACGACGGATACCATGGCGAGGATGGCGATGGGGACGCCAATTTTGATCCAGAGAGGCATGGGGTTCCTCGGGGAAAGAGGAGTAAAGACATCAGGCGTTGGCAGTCTCTGAGAGTGTATCGAGATCTAGGAGCCACACAACATTATCGTCCACAAAGGCGCAAGCCGATCGGAGCACCGGGGAGAGGGCTCCGGTGAGCCAGGGAGACAGCGGGTAGAGATCGGCGCGACGAAGGGAGCGGGCACCGAGGACTTCGCCGAGCAATAAGACGACGGGAGGTCCCGTGGTATCGACGAGGCCCACGAGCTGGTCGTCCGTGGCCGGATCCAGGGTCCGCGGCGGGACATGGCGTGGAAGAAGATAGGGGCGCGGATCGAGTTGACCCATTCCGCGAGCATCGCCGAGTTCGAGGACGCTGCTCAGCAAGTGGAGTTCTACGGCGAGTCGGTGGGGACCGAGTCTAAAGAGAAGAGCGTCGACGGCGGGATCGGTCATTGGACGGCGGCATCATCGAGGAGCGATTCGACGTCGAGATAGACACAGAGGGAGCCGCCGACGGTGCGGGAACCGCGAGCGTAGCGGCGCGTAGCCGATCGCATATTTTCGGGTACGGTCTTGGGATCGAGGAGCGACTCCGGCCACTCGTCGAGGCCGGTGACCTCATCGACGCACAGACCGACCGTATAGTGAGGGGTTTCGACGATGATGGTACGGCGGGTGTCGGCGGCGGCATCGCCGGCGTGAGGGTCATGATGCAGTGAGGGATCGTCGAAAGCGATATCGAGGAAGCGGCGAAGCGAAAGCAGCCCCACCACCTGGCGGTGGACGACGATGATTCCGTCAATATGAGAGGGAGCGCCGGGAAGGGGCGTGACATCGATATCGCCTACGATTTCACGGACATTGGTTCCAGGCACGGCGAAGAGATCGGGGCCGACTCGAAAGCAGACCACCGGGCGGGTCTCCTCGTCGGTCCCGTCCACGTCTTCTTCGTCCCAGACGAAGGAGGATCCCCCACCGAGTCCATCGCTCAACAGGTCGTCGAAGCCGGGTTTGTCACCAAAGCTATGTTTGTCATCACCGGCCATGAAGTTGCTCGCCTCGAAGAGATTCATCGCTTACTGGGAGAGGATAAGGCCGGCGGGGTGAGGGGAGCAAGGAAAACCGTCTAATCTGCCTCGGTAATGGACCTACTCCAGGCTACTCTTGGCGCGATGATAGGCGTC
>SLPW01000507.1 GCA_007131755.1 Myxococcales bacterium
CAAAGGGGAAGTAGGCGAAGCGGGGCAGTCTGTCTTCCAGTCCGTCGAGCCAGCGCTCAATCGGGTGCTCGTCGAGCAATTGCCGACCATTGGCCAACTGGACGTGATGCGCGATTGGACGGAGCGCGCTTGCACCGTCATCGAGGCGGCCCTCGAGGCGCGCCGCGACGAGGTGGAGGTGGAAAACCTGGAGATGGCGGCTTTCCTCATCGTCACCGCCGGCCACGGGATTATGCACAGCACGCTGCTCGATCGGCCGAGACTTCTCGACAGCGACGAACTTCGCGAGCACACAGCGCGGCTGGTCCTTCGCTATCTGGGGGTCAAAGCAGCGGACGGCGATCGGCCGGGCCAGGGCTAGCCCCCCCGGGGAGAGCGAAATCCGGCTTTACTCACGAATGTCGAATGCCAGGTCTCCGACCTCGATCGTGCGGCTGGAGCCGGGGGTGTTGAGGTAGAGCCGAAAGGTCGTCTTCTCACTGATGACGACATCGCGAAGTGGTACCGAGAATCGCTCAATTTCGGGGCGCACGGTCAACACATCATCAAACCACAATACCCGGGTGAAATCGTCGCCGCTATAACGCAGATGAAGCCCGCGGGCGTCACCGATGGAAGCCCCCCGAGCCATGGAGACGTAGAATTGTTCCAGCGTGACCGGGCCTGCCGTGGGAGTGATATCGAATTCGAGATAGGCGTCGCCCTCGAAGGCTTCCAGTGGGGAATTCATCCGGCCCGGCGGAGAAAATCGCAGGATCGGATCGACGGGATAATTGAAGCGGCTCGTGACCTGGAAGACTCGCAACTCATTGGGATTTCGAATCTCGCTGACTTCGACGCTCTCCGGATGGCTGTCGGGCTTGGTGGAGTCCTGCGTGAACGTCCATAGGATGCGATTGGGAGCCGATGGGAGGTGCTCCGAAACGAGTTCGCTCTCCACGTTTTGTCGATCGGGATCGACGAGGCCCGCCGCGATAGCCCCGGAAGGAATCAACTCCCCTGTCTGTATCTTGGTCACGGTATTGACCGTTTGAGCCGAAGTGGCAAGACGGGGATCTTCCGTAAATCCCACGTCGAAGATGCATTCCCGAAGCGCATCTTCGTCGGTGATGCCCGCCGCTTCGCAGATTCTTTTTGCCCACTGGCGAATCGAATCGTCGAGGTCGTCGATGGACAAAATATTCTCCGGCATCGACCGGTCGGTATAGTCCTCGGTGCCGAGTCCATCGGGATAGTCGAAGAGCGACTCCTCGTCGGAGATGCGCCAGGAGTCGACAAAGGTGTCGTAGAATTCGCGGTCTCGCCAGGAACCGCTGTAGACCTCTCCATCACGGGCCGTAAAATCGTCGTCTCGGATGCCGCTTACCTTGCCCGCCAACCCCTCTCCACGCGGATTGTCGGGATCGAGCTGGATATAAAGGTCGAGAAAAGGGCGGCTGTCGAAGCGCAACAAGGTCACCATATGTCCGTCGCCTCTGACCTGGAGGCTGTCACCGCCAGCCGATAGATGGACGTCGCCTTTGATGGTGCGCGGCTGACTGCGCAACTCTTCCAGCGCAAGCGGCTCCCCGTTGACCTTGAGACGCTCTCCCGTGGCTGCCTCGCGATCAAAGCTGACGCGCTGATCGCCGATGTGCATGGCCACGGCAGTACCTGCGGAGATATTTCGGCTATTTCCGTAAGGCCGAATGCGCTTTTGTACCTCCAGGGCGTCATTTCGCATCATTACGAATTCTCCGACGGCCATGACGTCGAATTTACTTCCGTCCACGGTGGCCAGATGGGGCTCGCCAGTGGAGCGGTTGCAATCCCTGGTATAGCAGGGCTCCGGTTGCGGCTCCGGTTCGGGCTCCGGTCGGCGTGGCCTATTATCCCAGGCCAGATCCCAGCTCTCCTTTGCACCTTTGCCGAACTCCTTGAAGAAGTCCGCGACACATCGAAGGCCCCCTCCGCATCCATCCAGCCCGTCGACCATTCCGTCTCTCATGGGCCGGGACTTGGCAGGACCGCTCATCTCCGTGCTTCCCTCAACGGCCATCCCCACCTCGTTGGTGAATAACAAGACCGTCACCTCTTCGCCGCTGCCCTCGCCGAGAAATGCCACGCGCTCCTCGGCCATGCGCTTCTTTAGCAGTTCCAGGCCCTCGAATTTTGCCTCCTCCTCGACCGTCTCCGCGTCGTTTGCCGGAAGGCCCTGTAAAAACGCCTGATCCGTTATGATAGCGTCTCCTGGCGCTAGCCGTTCTTCGCCGAGAAAGCTCAGATCCAGACGCACCGTATCGGCAAATCCCACTGCTGCCGATTTCCTCGCGTCTGGCGTCGCCAGCACGGACAGCGCCTTTCTTCCGTCATATTCGATAAGACCGGCGACGACGCCGATCTTCTCTCGCACCTCGTCATCGGGCCCCAGAACACGTCCGTTAAGTTTGTCGAAGACGTAAAAAGTCACTCCGTCGATCAATTCCACCTGGCGGTCGCTGTCCTCACCGAGCTCCTCGACGATTGCCCCACCCAATTCCACCGGATCGCTTCCGGGCCGATAGGCCGTGATATTCTCGTAGATCCACAGATCCTGGACGTTGCCGAAGACATCGACCTCCGCCTCCACCTCCGATGGTCTGTCGTCGCGCAAATCCGACAGGACCTCCGAGACTCTGTCACATCCCGATCCCATACAGAGAAGGACAATCGAAGCGGCAATGGCTAGCACCTTCTTCGGCATATTCTTGTACATTTGAGTTCCCTGAGAGGATAAATCTGGCGGACGGACAGCGGTCGCCGCCGGTTTTTCCTCCGGTGGCCCAACGGTGTAGTCCAGATTTGTGCATTATGCACCAATATCGTTCATACATCAGACCGCGCTGACATGAAATGGGTGCTCATCTCGGGGGTGTGATCGGATCCCGTCGGTAGTAGTTCCCTGGCCCGGGCCCAGGCCCTCGCCCAGGCCCGCCGTTCGCAGTGGTTTCTTACCGGAGGCCTTGCCCCGCCCTCCGTGGTCACCATTGACCCCAACCCTC
>SLPW01000580.1 GCA_007131755.1 Myxococcales bacterium
AGCGTTTCGTATTCGTCGGCAATATCGACGAGCCCATCCTGGAGGACGGAGAATTCCGCCAGCAAGAGGATATCTATCACGTCGACGCAGAACCCGGACAGTGGCTTCGCATCGCCCTGTTCTCATTGGGGCTTCCCGAGCCGGGGTTCGTCTTCGGCGAAGAGGTCGATGCCGGCGAAGACCACTTTTTGTGGCACAGCGATCTAGCAGCGGGCATTGAGGTGACCCGCCAGATCTTGATCCCCGTCGACGGCAGCTACGAGCTCAGGATTTCCAACCTCCCGCAGATGCTCGACGAAGAACTGCCCGCCGCCGGAGGCGACGATTGGGGCTACGTCGGATTCGTGGAGACCATGGAGCCACCGCAGCCCACTTCCGTCGACGTTCCCGGCGCGGTCAGTGGTGAACTCGGCGATCTGTCGAGCAATTTCTATGTCTTCGACGAGATGGGGGACGTAGATTATCTGGGGCTTTTATTCGACTACCTGCCGGCTCACGCCGAGGCGGAGGTCCAGATCTGGAGCGACGACACAACCCTGGAGCAGAGCCGGCCCCTCGGTGACGACGTGCTCTCCTTCGAGGTGCCCGGCGACTCCTTCTATCTTCTCTTCGACCACAGTTATGCCTTCGGTGACGTCCGCTCCTACTCGGCGTCCGTTCAGCAGGGGTCGAGCCTCGATCCGGGACAGCGGATGAGCCGCGATGTCGTGGTCGAGCCCGGCGATTACGTGGGCTTATTTCAGGACAATATTGACGGTGAAGTTCTGTCGGCCACCATCTATGCCGACGGCCAGGTGGTCGCCGAGACCGATGAGCTGGGACCGATGACCGATGACGCAGGGCAGACGGGGCTGTATTGGTATGCCCCGACGGACTGGGATGGTTCGGAGATTCCGGTGCAACTGGAGGTCCAGAACCCCACATTGGCCACGCTGGACTTCGCCTCCATCGACTATGCCGAGGGAAGCGCCGATGTGCTCACGGGGATCGACGGGGATCTGATGCAATTTCAGTATTTGGAGGCACTGGACAGCGGCCATCGCCACTATGTGCGTCTGGGGCTGGAGACCGACGAATTGCTGCGCTTCGAGCTGTCCTCGGCCAGCCCCGACGGACGCCTTACCCTCTATGACAAACAGGGCGAGCGTCTCGTCGACGGACGAAACCTCCTGGTCTTTCAGAATGACGAACAAGCCGACTCTCTCGTCCTCGCCGTGGAGGCCCTGGAGGAGATGCCCGACGGGTTCTCGCTGAGCATCGAGGAGACGGATATCGTCGAGATCAGTCAGACCAGCGACCCGGAGGTGACGATTCCGGAGAATTCGACGTCCGGCGTGGATGACGTCCTCGAGATTTCGGGCTGTAATTCCGTGGCCGCCATCGATATGGATGTCGTCATCCACCATACCTGGCGAGGGGATCTGGTGGTACGCCTGACCAACCCCGAGGGGGAGAACCGGGTGCTCAAGAGCCGCCCTGGCTCGGGATTCTTCGGCGATTCGTCAGACGATATTATCGGGAATTTCAACGCAACTCTCGATCCCGTCGCCGGTGATCCTGCGGTGGAATCCGCTGAGCCCATCTCGGCCTTCGAGGGCTCGCTGGGCAACGGTGAGTGGACCATCAACGTCAGCGACAACGCCTCCGGCAATTCCGGTGGCCAGCTCGTCAGTTGGACCCTGAATCTGGTGTGTGACGGGTAGAACGGAAGTCGGGGGTTGGGAAGCGGAGTTTATGGCCACCTTTCAATCTCGGGGTGAGGGGACCACAGGACTTCGTCGGGCACCTCTTCTTGCTCGAGTCCCCACAGCCGATTGGTCAGGCATACCGGGGCGCCGCCGCCTTTTGAGAATAGCTCACCGAGCTCCAGCATTCGAACTTCCAGTCCCAGACCTTCGACGGCGGCACGAGCAGTGTCCGAAAAGCTGTGCGGGGCGATGACAGTATCCTCAACCTGCAAGGCGTTGGTGTCGTAGCCCCGACTCTGTTCAGGCGTTAATTCCACGACGGGGACGTCGCCAATAAATGCGAGGAGTCGTTCGTATTCGCCGCCTAAGAGTGCCTCCGGACAGACCAGGACCACGGCATCTCCACCGCGTCGAAAGCACTGCAAGAAGGTATTTCCGTGAAACCAGGGATCGGCGCGAAAGGCGATCTGAAGGTGGTGGGGGCTGAGAAGATCGGCCACTTCTCCGTAGGCAGCCTCTTCGGTGCGTCCATCGGGGCCCTGGCCGTAGGTATGCACCACATGATCGGCGTCGGCCATGCGGATGGCGTCGCCCTGCGCCTCCCAGACGGCCTGTACGTTTCGGGCGGGGATCCGAAGAATATCCTCTACGAATGGAGCGATGTGATCGGCCTCGCCACGGCGGTGTGGCACGGCCATCGAGGGGAGCAAAAAGCGGGGACTTCCATCATCGCTTCGGTAGAATTCTCCGGCCTCCGCGGTGTAGATGAGGCCCGTGAGTTCCGGAGGTCCGGGAGGAAGAACGACCACATCTCCACCGGCTTCGACGATGGCGTCGGCCAAAGACGACCACTCCTGCCTGGCGAGGCGGGCGTCTACGGATTGGGCGCTTCGAGATTTGAAGTTCGCCCGTCCTCGAAGGGCCCAGTCTCTTCGCGGTGGACTCATTAAGAATAGTGGGGTCGACGAGGTCATAGAAACTCCTGAGGGCGGATGATCGAGGGATTTCCAGATGGTTATATCCCAGTCCTACGGGCGTGCAAGCAAGGGTCTGATCTGCCTTGATCAGTTGTAGGACTCAAAGTGGTCGAGGCTACACCCTGGCCCAGGCCCGAGCCCTGGCCCAGGCCCGCTGTTACTTCGCGCCGTCCAAGAGGGTTGGGGTCAGTGGTGACCACGGAGGGCAGGACAAGGTCTCCGGTAAGAAACCACTGCGAACGGCGGGCCTGGGCCTCAACGTTGCCCAGATCTTCGCAGGGCCATCAAGTAGCCCTGGTGCCGCTGGCGTAACTTGCGAAAACCTTTCCACAACGTCTTCCAGCC
>SLPW01000265.1 GCA_007131755.1 Myxococcales bacterium
GAAGAAGCAAAGAATGCGCTTCAATGCCGAAGCTGTCGCATGGTCACCGCCAGGGGAGTCTATCCCTGTCCCATCCTCATCGAGGAAGAGGACGCCAGGATGGGCGATCGCCTCGAAGATGCCCTGCAGCCCATCGCCCTCGACCATCCGGCCTGTTATACCTGCCACGTCGAAGGAGTGACGTGTCGCACCTGAACAAAACAAAAGGGATCAGAGATGGCGAGTCGCAGCGCTTTGCCGTCTTCGGAGGGGTCTACAACAACCATCTGAGCCTGAAGGCGACGCTCGACGACGCCCGACAACGCCGCTCAGATACGATCTTTTGCCTGGGCGATCTGGGCGGCTTCGGCCCCCATCCCGATCGGGTCTTTCCCCTGTTGCGCGACGCCCCGGACGTCCAGGTCATGCAGGGAAATTACGATCACTCCATCGGTCATCGCCTCGAAGACTGCGGGTGTGGCTATACGGACCCCAGAGATAATCACTTTGCTCAGATCAGCTACGACTACACCCTGGAGCATACCTCGGAGGTCCACCAAGACTGGCTTCGCCAGTTGCCGACTCAATTTCGGTTCCAGTGGGGCACTCACCGGGTGTTGATGGCCCACGGCTCCCCGCGAAGGGTCAACGAATTTCTGTGGGAGTCCACTTCGTCGGATGCTTTTTTGTCCTATCTTCTGCGAAGCTTCGAGGCGGAGGTCCTCTTCGTGACCCATACGGGAATTCCCTGGAAACGACGTCTGCCCGAGGGTGGGATGGTGGTCAACGTGGGAGCCATCGGACGGCCGGCCAACGACGGGCGCACCTGCGTACAATACGCCGTCGTAGACATCGACAAGGAACGCCTGGAGGTGGAATTCGTCGACGTCACCTACGACCACGAAAGGCTGGCCGAAGAGATGCGAGAGGAGAAACTTCCCGAGGAATTCGTGGAGACGATACTGACCGGATGGTGGACGACCTGTCTGGAGATCTTGCCGGCCAAGGAGAGGGATAAAGGCAGGTGGTAGGTGGGTGGACGGCGGGTAGTGGGTGGACGGCGGGTAGTGGGTGAACGGCGGGTGGTGGGTGGTGAACGGCGGGTGGTGGGTCGTGTCCAGCACCATGTGGATCAGTCGTCATCGCGGAAGAAGAGCTTGACCCGCGAGCCGCCGCGAACGCGGACGGTCTTGGTCTCCGACATCTCACCGCCCTCGTAGCGCACCTGGACCTCGTGGCGTCCTGGATCGACTTCGATGGTCGACGGGGTTCGCTCTCCCGTACTCTCCTCGCCGACGTAGACAGATCCGCGGGGACGAGAATAGACGGTGATTCGGCCCTCGTCTTCGGGGATATCATCGTCGCTTGCGCGCTCCCTCTCGGCACGCCGCCGGTCGGGCTCGGCACGACTGGGAGGATCGGGTCGCGCACCGGAGCTGCTCATCCCCGTCAGCTCCACCATCAGAAGGCGCTCCTCTCCCGGGGAGAGGGTGATATCGTAGATCCGCTCATTATCGTCAAATTCTACGTGGACCTCATGAGATTGGTTGGCCGGAAGTTCAAGCCCCCGATTTTGACCGTCATCCGAATAGGAGGGATAGGTATCCCCATTGACGGTCACCCTGGCGCGCGTGAAGTTGGTGATCACGACGAGACGACCCGTCGGCCCCTGGTGGGTCGAGCCACTCTGGCCCACTCTCGGGGCATCGACTTCGTCCGACGCCGCTTCGTCGACCTCCTCGTCGGCGCTCTGCTCTTCGAGCTTACGGGGCTCCAGAACCTCCCACTGATCGTCAACGGCCAACTCTTCCCATTCGATTCGGTCGAGATCGGACTCGCCGAAATCAGACTCGTGGAGATCGGACTCGTCGGCGACCTCCTCGTCTGGCGAGGAAGCCTGGTCGGCCCCTTCGGCCTCCACCGAATAGGAGACGAACTCCGCCCCTTCGCCATCAGGGGAGATCTTTAGATCGTCGCGTGCGTCGAAGAGAACGAATCCAGCGGCGATCAGCGCCACCGCGGCGACACCGCATAAGAGCACGGAAGCGATCTTTCGATGTCCACGGTCAATATTCATGAGTCGAAAATCCCTCGGGAGCAATCCAGCCTGGGCCACATATAATTCATCCGTCCTAAAGAGGATTCAAAGTCAGGTCAACGAGCATTCGTGAATGGAGTGTGATTGGTTTCCGTCGGTAGTCGTTCCCTGGCCCGGTCCCTGGCCCTCGCCCAGGCCCGTCCTTTGCTGTTGTCTTTTCCGGCCCTTGCTCCTCCCTCCCCGGGGTAGTTGTGGCCCACGACGTGAAGCAAAATCGGGCCGGGGCCAGGGGGGCTCGACCACATTGAGTTCTACAACCGCTCGAGGCGGATCACACTCTCTTAAAAAATTGGACGACCGAAAGGGTTCATCCATTCACTTTCGAACTCTTATCCTCGCCCGAAAAAATCAATAACTCTGCGCTGACGTGAGGCTGGGCGTGCCCTCTCGTGGGCCCATTCGCGCAGTCCTTTGATCATCTCTTCGTAGGTTCGATACAGGGGGACCGTATCCCGCGCCGCATACAGAAGGTCTTCGCGATCCATTTCGCGGTCGTCGGCGAAGGCGGCATACATGGCACTGACCACGACCTGCTCCAACTCGGCACCGGAGAAATACTCGCATTTCTCGGCCACCTCGGAGATGCCCTCGTCGTCCAGTTCGATGCCACGACGCCGAAGATGAATGCCCAGAATCTCCTCGCGCTCGTGGGATTGGGGAAGGTCGACGAAGAAGATCTCGTCGAAGCGACCCTTTCTAAGCAGCTCCGGCGGCAGCGCCTGAACGTCGTTGGCCGTGGCGACGACGAAGACGGGGGTCTGCTTTTCCTGCTGCCAGGTCAAGAGCGAACCCAGCACTCGACTTGCGCGGCCATCATCGTTGGAGCCGGTGGCAAATCCCTTTTCGATCTCGTCCATCCACAGCACGCAGGGAGCCAGGGCATCACAGGTCTTCAGAGCCGCTCGGAGCGCCTCTTCCGGCGCGCGTTGTCCGTCGAAGACGCGCCCCATATCCAATCGCAAAAGCGGCAACCCCCAGTAGCGTCCGACCACCTTGGCGGTGAGGCTCTTTCCGCAGCCCTGGACACCGATCAACAACAGCCCCTTGGGAGCCGGCAGCCCGTAGCGACGGGCCTCGTCACTAAAGGCCTTGTTGCGGCGCTGCAGCCATTCCTTGAGAGAGTCCAGTCCACCTACGGAGTCCAACCCATCTTCCAGGGGATGAAATTCGAGGACCTCACTGCGCCCGACGAGACGCTGCTTTTCACTGAGCATCGCCTCTTCGACGTCGAATTCTTCCCCCCTCTTTTGGGCCTCCAACAGTTGATGGCGCACCCGATGGAATGCGCGGTGAGCCTCTCGCTGAGTCAGCCCCATGGCGCCCCCGATGAGGCTCTCCTGGGGAAGGCTGGGAAATTTCTCCGGGGGAAAGACCGCCTCGTACTGACGGCGAATCACCGTGCGGTCCGGCAGCGGGAGGGAAAGGGGCGTCAGATCTTTGGCGAACTCCGGGTGGCGAATCGGCGTCGGTCCCACAAAGACGAGGGTCTTCGACGTCTTCGCACAGTGGGACTCCGTCTCTCGAAGATGACGACGCATCAGGGCGTCGTCGAGAAAGTCGGCGGCATCCTTGAAGATGAAGATGCCGGCCTCGTCGATCTTCTCCACCTGTATGAGGGCCTGTCGCAGATCTGTTGTGGGGGATTCTCCGCCGAAGCCCCGGGTGATGGACCACTCCCAGACCGGACGATTGTCGCGACTGGCGAGGCGCTTGACGAGATCGACGGCCCGGGCTTCTTCGTGGGTCTCGATGTGAAGAAAGGCATAAGGGGCGCGCAGCAGAGCACGCAGTTCGCGCATGAAGCGAAGATGAGTGCTGTGCTCTGACATCGGAGAGTACTTCGGTGGCGGGTAAAGGTGCGCCCCGCCGCGTTCGTCGTAGAACACGGCGGGGCGAACTCTGTGTACGGAATTTGCAGCGGCGACGGCTTTTAGCGGCTGTAGTAGTCGACGATCTCGTAGCCGTCCATGGCCATATTGCGGTCTTTGACCTCTCTCCACTCCTTGCGCAGACCTTCGTAATAATCGAGAAAGTCGCCCTCTTCTTTGACGGGTCGAGAGATGATCTTGGCTGACAGCCCCCTTCCGCGAGGCTGGACGGTCAAAATTCCCACGCCTCGGTCCTTGCAGGTCGTGCCCAGAATGTCGTTGTACTGGGCCTCACCTTCGCGAAATTCGTCGAGGGGAAGGCCGATCCACAGATGATTGCCCTTTGCCTGGCTCATGCTGTGGATGCCCTGCTGAACGTCGAATAGACAGGTGTCATAGGAGCTCAAGATCTTGATGGCGTGGAGCATCTTGGAGCTTCCGGCGACGTACAGTAGGTCGACGTCGGTCTTGTTTCTGCCGTTTTCCAGCAGCTTTGCGTGAGGAACGAAGATCCCGTAGTCCGTGGGAAATTCGCGTTCAAAGAGCCTTTCGATGGGCTCGATCATGGCGTCGACGGAGAAATCGTAGAGTTCTGTCATGGAAATCCCTGTGTGCTTGCGTTCGCGAGTTCAAGCCCGAACCTCGGGGAATGGACCCCGCAGCGAGGTCTTCGCTCCGGGGATTGGGCTCCGACACTTAATCGCATCCTGAACACGCGTAGACGATACTGAAAGCCCGGCAGGTGCGATGGCATGCCGGACGGCCAAAAAAGATTCTGAGAGACTCAACCGGGGCTCAACGACCAGCGCAACTCGTCGCGCAGGGTGTCGATTTCCTGGTTGAGGACGCGCTGGTCAGCGGCGCCGAGGACCACACCGTGCAGTCCGATAAAGGTCAGATCGATCTCGTAGACGGGCTCGCCATCTTCGATCTGTTTTCGAAATTGGACATCCAACTCCACCGGCTCCTGGTGGATGGTGGAGCGTCCCATGCAGTACAAAAATAGATAGACGAAAAGGGGCAATACGAGGACGAATAACGGGACCAGAGCGAGGATGAAGGTCACCGATCCGCGCTCAAAACGCAGCCGGTCCTGTTCGGCCTGGACGATGCGATACCCGAAAGACTCGAAGAGGCGCTGGACGTGGTGGCGAAGTTGTTCCTCCGACTCCACGCCGTGGACCCGGATCTGACGCATGAATACCGTCTGCGTGGGATCGCAATAGGTGTCGTCCGAGGCCTCGACGCGAAAGGGAAAGTGCTCGTCGTTGTCCAGGGCCACCATGGCCCGCGACGTGGGGTCGTCGACGGAGGCGCCGGTGCCGACGATTGGCGAGGAGCGCTCCAGGGGAATCATGGCCGTATCGGAGGTGGAATAGCGACGGCGGATATGCTCGCGAAGGGCCGACGGAAGCTGAGGGTGTTGAGCGACGGCGAGGCGATGACGCGCTGCTGGAGAGGGCGGCTCTGGGACTGCCGGTTGCTGGTCGGAGTGGCGAATCAGATCCGTACTTCCATCGGTGGCCTCCCGCACGGGCGTCGGGGACTGGGCCGCAGGAGGCTCGAGCCCCGGCGGCGGTTGCTGAGCGTTTTTCGGCGGCTCCGCGCCGGTCTTGCGCGGCGGCGCCGAGTCTGCGACGGGATCGACGTCGTCGACGTCGGCCGGTCTCTCCAGATCGAATTGCTCCTCGATATCCTTCCAGATCGGGTCCGGCAAGTCGTCGGCCCGGTCCAGGCCGGGGATGGTGTACTCCAGGCGCCCATCGCTGAGGACGTCCAACTCCAAAAGCCCCGAGCGAGCTCCCTCCTCCAGAAATTCCGTCACCTTGTCGTGGGGAAGTCCGAGGGCATACGCAAGATAGGAAGGCTGAAGGCGATCGAGGCCCTCCTCGTAGACCAGGCGCAAGATGTGCCACTCGAATTCTTCGTAGGTCATCGTTCCATCGCATGTTGTCAATCGTGGACCCATACCGTTCGAAGAACGCCGACGGCGACCGGTTCATTCCCGACCCTCTTCAGGTGGCGAGACCACCGGGCGGGCAACGGCACGTGCGTCGTCGCTTCGTCAACTCCAAAGTGTAGGCGCAAACGGGTCGAATGGCAAACGGATGGTAGGTACTGGCCAAGCGGAGCTTTGCACGCTATGAATCATCCAACATCTGAAAGCAGTTCCCCCCGTTGCCAACCCCAATCGCCACCGATTCAAAGGAGGTTCGAGATGTCCGATATCGAGAGCGTACTCAAGGAAGACCGCAAGTTTTCGCCGCCTGCCGAATTCGTCGACCAGGCAAACGTGACGGCCGAAGACCTCGAAAAACTCCGCCAGGAAGCCGCCGAAGATCCGGAACAATTCTGGGCTCGCCTCGCCCGCCAGGAACTGACCTGGGATCGCAACTTCGACGAAACCCTTCAGTGGAATCCTCCCTTCGCCAAGTGGTTTTTGGGCGGAAAGCTCAATATGAGCGTGCAGTGTCTGGACAAGCACCTCGACGGGCCGACGAAGAACAAGGCCGCCCTGATCTGGGAGGGAGAGCCCGGCGACCAGCGCACTCTTACCTATCAGCAGTTGCACGCCGAGGTGTGCAAATTCGCCAATGCCCTGGAGCGCATGGGGGTGGAGGCCGGCGACCGGGTGGCGATCTACATGCCCATGGTGCCGGAGCTCGCCATCGCCGTGCTTGCCTGTGCGCGCATCGGTGCGCCACACAGCGTGATCTTCGGGGGCTTTTCGGCCGCCGCCATTCAAGACCGGGTCGAAGATGCCGAGGCGAAGGTGATCCTCACCGCCGACGGGGGCTATCGCCGTGGCGAGGTATTGCCGCTGAAGGAAAAGGTCGACGAGGCGATGAGCGACGGCTGCGCAAGCGTGGAGAACGTCATCGTCTATCAGCGCACCTACAACGCCGTGGACTGGTTCGAGGAACGAGACCACTGGTGGCACGACGTGGTGGCCAAGGAATCGACGTCCCACGACGCCCCCTCCTTCGACTCCGAGCATCCCCTATTCATCTTGTACACCTCGGGCACCACGGGAACTCCCAAGGGCGTGGTCCACTCCACGGCGGGATACGCCCTTTGGACGAAGCTGACCTCCAAATGGATCTTCGACCTCAAGGACGAGGACACCTACTGGTGTACCGCCGACATCGGCTGGATTACGGGACATAGCTATATCGTGTACGGCCCTCTGCAAAACGGCGCCACGTCGATGATGTACGAAGGGGCGCCGAATTTTCCCCAGCCCGATCGGTTCTGGGATATCGTCGACCGCCACAAGGTCAACGTCTTCTACACCGCCCCCACGGCGATCCGGGCCTTCATGAAGTGGGGCGACCAGTGGCCGAATCGCCATGACCTCTCCAGCCTGCGCCTTCTGGGCACCGTGGGTGAGCCCATCAACCCCAGGGCCTGGATGTGGTATCGCGACGTCATCGGAAACGGAGAATGCCCCATCGTCGACACCTGGTGGCAGACCGAGACCGGAGGGATCATGATTTCGCCCCTTCCCGGCGCCACCGATACCAAGCCGGGCAGCGCCACCGAGCCCCTTCCGGGCATCGAGGCCGAGATCGTGGACAAAAACGGCAATCAAGTAGGCGCCGACGAAGGTGGGTTCCTGGTGATCCGAAAGCCCTGGCCCAGCATGCTGCGCACCGTCTACGGCAACGAAGAGCGCTTCCGAAAGGCCTATTTCGGCCGCTTCGAGGGCACATACTTCGCCGGCGACGGCGCAAAATGCGACGACGACGGCTACTTCTGGATCATGGGCCGCATCGACGACGTCATCAACGTCAGCGGCCACCGGCTGGGGACGATGGAGATCGAGAGCGCTCTCGTCAGCCACCATAAGGTCACCGAAGCCGCCGTGGTGCCCCGTCCCGACGAGATCAAGGGACAGGCCATCGTGGCCTTTGTGACCCTGGAGGACGATGAGCCCTCGGAGGGTCTGATCGCCGAGCTTCGCCAGCATGTCTCCGACGAGATCGGAGCCATCGCCAAGCCCTCGGAGATCAAATTTACCGACGCCCTTCCCAAAACCCGAAGCGGCAAGATCATGCGCCGACTTCTGGCTGACGTCGCTGCCGGACGAGAAAGCGGCGACACCACCACGCTCAGCGATGCTTCGGTGCTCGACAAGCTACGAAAAGACGTCGGCGAGGCCGCCGGTGACGAGGTTGAGCAGGAGAAAAAGGAGCCGGCAGGCGTTGCGGAATGAGGCCGGGGGTTGGCGGGTTATGTGGGGCGTTCAAGGCCCTGCGAACGGCCCCTCCGCCCTCGCGCTGCTCGGGCACCTCCCCGCTCGTTCCTCGCGGGGAGGCTCATCAACCTTTCCAGAGAAACCATGAACGAAACGAAGTACCGCCTCCACAACGGCGACGGATGGCGATTGGACGTCCGGCGTTTCTCCGATCCCGAATCCCTCAACCCCCGGCGAAGGCCGGTGGTGCTGGTGCCGGGATATTGTATGAATTGCTTTATCCTGGGTTTTCACCCCGGTGGCGAAACCTCGCTCATCGAATCGCTGGTGGACGAGGGCCTGGAGGTGTGGGCGGCGAATATGCGCGGCCAGGGAGATTCGCGGCGTCTGGGCGGAAAGAAGCGCTACGGCTTCGCCGATCTGGCGCTCACGGATCTGACGTCGATCATCGACTTCATCCTCGACAAGACGGACTGCGCCCCCGGCGGGGATCGGGTGGACCTCATCGGCTGCAGCCTGGGGGCCACGGTGAGCTACGTTTATCTGGCTCACCATCCCGACGATCACTCCGTGGGAGCCCTGGTCAATATCGGGGGGCCGCTGCGGTGGAACCGGGCTCATCCGGGACTTCGGTTCGCCTCGCGATTTTCCCCGCTTCTGGGAAGATTGCCCATCAAGGGAACGCGGCGTATGGCGAGGATGGCCATTCCCTTTGCGAGGCGATTTCCCTGGGTTCTGTCCCATTATATGAACCCCGACATCATCGATCTGAGCTGCGCCGCCGATATCGTGCAGACCATCGACGATCCGGACCCGAAGTTGAACCGCCAGATCGCGGAGTGGATAAAAGGACGCGACCTGGTGGTGCAGGGGCTCAACATCAGCCACTCCTTGTACTCCGTCGACGTTCCCATCCAGTGCATCATCGCCATGCAGGACGGAATCGTCACCCCGGAGGCGGCGCTGTCGGTCCTCGATCATATCGGCTCCCACGAAATCAATATCGTCGAAGTCGGCACCCCTGAGGTGCCTCACGCCCACGCCGATCTCTTCATCTCTGAGGGGGTCGAGCATAAGGTCTTTCGTCCCCTTCTGCGCTGGCTGGCCTCGCAGGCCGACTCCGGTGGCGAAGGTCGTGACGAGCAAGAGGAGCCCGCCGATGCCGGAGCTCGCTGAAGTCGAGGTGGTCCGCCGAAATCTCGAGACCTGGTGGCAGGGTCGGGCTGCCTCTCAGATCTGCATCATCGACGAGGATTTGCTCGAAGACACAGCGCCCGATGACCTCGAAGAGGCCCTCCTAAGACCACTGAAACATCCCCATCGCCGAGGCAAATACCTCATCTGCCACCTCGATGGTGGGCAGTCCGTGGTCTTTCATTTTCGCATGACGGGAAAGATCATTCGCTGCGACGAGGCGGCGCCGAAATACGCGCGACTGTCCTGGCACATCCCAACGGTAGGCTGGCTGGTCTTCAAGGATCAACGCAGGCTGGGAAGAGCGCAGCTCTTCAACGAGGAAGAACTCGCCGACTACGAGCCTCTTCGCAAGATGGGGCCGGAGCCCGGGGAACTCACCGTCGAGTATCTTCGCCAGAAGTGTTCGGACAGGCGGTTGCTAAAGACGGCTCTTCTGGATCAATCCGTGGTCGCAGGAGTGGGAAATATCGCCATCAGCGAATTATTCTGGAGGTTGCGCTTTGCCCCGGAGGTCAAGTGTGGGCACGTCGATGACGACGAGATGAAGAAGCTGATCGACGAGATGCCCCGCTACTTCGACGAGATCATCGCTCGATCGATGGCCGACGAGGTGATGTACGTCGAAGAAGCAAATATGCAGAATATCTTCCAGGTCTACCGCCGAGATGGCGAGCAATGTCCGCGGTGTGGAGCGCCGATCGACAAAAAAACGGTGGGAGGACGAACGAGCTATTATTGCCCGCAGTGCCAGCCGTGAGTCGACAGATCACATCGTCCCGCGCTATAAGCTCATCGACGAAATAAATGAATCTCTAAATGCACTGGATGGAACGAAGATGACGAGTCTGACCGAACGCCTCGAAGAAGTGGAGCGCCAGGAAGTGATCGACGATACGGCAAAGCTCATCGACGACGAAGTGGCCCGAAAATCGGGGATCTCCGGCATGGCCATCAAGACCGGCTATAAGGTGGTCAAGAGGCTCAAGCCCAATATGATCGAGGAGGCCATCGACTCCCTGCTCGACGAATTCTCACAGGCCCTGGACCCGCTCTACCAGCAATTCCTGGCCGACGACGAGACAGAAACCTTCGAGGCATACCTGGCCGATCACGACGACCAGGCCGCCGACGATCTGCTGGGGATAACGGACGCTCGCGCCGAGAACGCGGAAAATCGAGTCCTGAAAAAGACCTATAAGAAGCTGCGCGGTCAGGCGAAAAAACACGTCCAGGAGGCCCTTCCCGGCGTGGGGCGTCTCATCGACGAGCACGCCCCGAAAGAATGACCTGATCATGGCCCGACACCATACGCCCGCCATCATCCTGCGCACCGTGGACTACGGCGACTCCCACGTGGTGGTCCACCTTCTGGGACGCGATACGGGCCGAATGTCGGCCATCGCCTTCGGGGGCCGAAAGAGCAAACGGCGCTTCGCCGGAGGACTCGAGCCCCTCCGAATCGTCGACGCCACCTACACCACCCAGAAATCACGGGATCTGCATCGCCTCGACGAACTCGACGTAATCGAGAGCTTTCCGGGCATCGAGGAGCGCATCGAGACCATCACCGCCGCAAGCTACGGCACGGAGCTGGTCCGCGAGACCTGGCGCGAAGGCGAGGAAGCCCGCCCCGTCTTCGAGCTATTGCGCAAATTCTATCGCCACCTGCCGCCGTGCCCCTCCACGAAGGCCATCGCTCGACTCACCCACCAATTCGAATATCAATTGCTTCGCCTATACGGCCTGGCGCCGTCGATTCACCACTGCGCCCGCTGCGGCATATCTCCACAGAAGATGGACAAACTCAGGTTGAGCCGCCGCGGCGAGGGGTTGATCTGCGGAGGATGCCGCCACCGCTCGGACCTGGTGGGTGTCATCACCGACGAGACGCTCGCCATCCTGCACCATCTCCACGATCCGGACTCTCCCCTTCCCTCCTCCGGTGTCGACACCGCCATCGCCCAGACGGGACGCGTGATGGCCAACGCAATCGACCAGCTCGTGGAGCGGCCCCTGACATCACGGCAGATGCTTATGAGCCTTCTCTAAGCCCCTCGGGCTCGGGCTCGGGCTCGGGCTCGGACTCGGACTCGGACTCGGACTCGGACTCGGACTCGGACTCGGGTTCGGACTCGCTCTCGGGCTCGGGCTCGGGCTCGCTCTCGGGCTCGGACTCGCTCTCGGGCTCGGGCTCGGGCTCGGGCTCGGAGTTGCGCTCGTCCTTGATGTCGAACCCGAGATCGAGATCGAGAACGAGAACCGAGATCGAAAACGAGATCGAGATCGAAAACGAGATCGAGATCGAAAACGAGATCGAGATCGAAAACGAGATCGAGATCGAAAACGAGATCGAGATC
>SLPW01000586.1 GCA_007131755.1 Myxococcales bacterium
GTTGCCCACCGACAATCCATCGCCTACGAAAGCTGTCAATCGCCGCGGCCCTATTCCTTGCCGTCTGCGCCACTGCGTCCATCGCTTCCACGGAGGAGGCCGGCGACTCCGCGGCCGCCGAGGAAACCGACACCGCAGCGCAGGAACCATCGACCTCCGACACCGATGAGGAAGGCGACTCCGAAGAGGCAGTCGATGACGAGGAAGTCGACGATGAGGAAGTCAACGATGAGGAATTTGAAGAACCGGCCCACCGTGTTCAGGGGCTGAGCGACGCCGACGTCGATGACCTCAACGAGATGAGGAATCGGATGGCAAGGTCCGCCCGCGACCTCTCCGGCGACGTAAACAGGCCGCTTACGGTGGAGGAGGTACTGCGCTCGCTTCCGACGGCCCGTCGCACTCCGGCGATGCTCTTTCGATGGATCTCCCAGAATATCGAATTCGAGCCCTATCCGGGATCGATGCGCGGCGCTGAGGGTGCGCTGATCACCGGGCGCGCCAACGCCATCGACATGGCGCTCCTCGCCCACGAACTCCTGACGGAGGCCGGACACAACGCACGCTTCGTCACAGGCTCCCTCCACGACGCCGACACCCGCGAATTGGTGGAACGCACCCGGGGATACGGAGCCCTCTCCACGCCCGACGGAAGCGCCACCATGGACGGCGATGAGATCGACGATCCCGACTTGAGGCCCATCCTGGACGCCGTTCAAAACCACGTCTGGTTGGAAGTGGACGTCCAGAATGCTCCGCGTCCCTTCGACCCCATCGCCGCCCCCGAGTACGGCGTGACACCGGCGATGGCCGAGGCTCGGCACGACGAACTTCCCGGCGAACTTCAGACCACCTTTCAGATGCGAATGATCAGCGAGGACGAAAATGGGCGCACCTTCGAACATCTCGTCCTCGACGGCCCCCTTTCGCAGGTGGCCTTTCGGTCGATCACCCTGTCCTTCGCAGACGACCCCGTGCGCCCCGGCGGCTACAAACCCCATTTGACGGTGGGCGCAGAACAGGCCGAGGGGGACAGCGTCGTCGCAGACTCCCTGGTGCGCCTGGCCCTGGAATTTCGATTCCGCTCGGGACGCCAGGAACACCGCTGGCAACAGGTGCTATACCGCCGTGGGCAGGGCGTGGATATCTTCGAATTCGATCACCAGCACTTCGCCATCGCCGTCGCCCCGGGCCCGATCTCCGACGACAAGGTCAGACACCTCGCCGCCCGGGGAGCAACCCGGGCCGCCGAGGCCATCGAGGCATGGATCGAAGCCGAATCCGCAGCGGATATCGACGTCGACGCCCGGCGCGACCATGCAAACGCCAGCCTCGACGCCTTCGGATCGGTCTTCCCCTACGCATTCACCAGGCTTCTCGACCGCACGACGGACCAACTCGGCGCCAACCTCGGCGTCCACGCCGTCTACCCCAGCCCCCGCGTCCTTACGGCGGGCCTGCTGCGAGACGGAGACCGGTTTCACCTGGACGTCCAGATCGACGGGGACCGCATTCGGGCCATCCCTCGCTCCGATATTCCTCCCATGGCGGCCACCGCCTTCTTGGGCCTCTATGGAATGATTCGCGACGACCTGACCAGCGAGATCCTCGCCGCCTATGGCGATCACGACGACACCACGGTTCGCCACATCTTCGACCTCGTCACCCAACAATCGCCCCGGGTGACCACCATCTACAGCGCCAATCTGGAGGAACTCGACGAGCTCGACATCGGCGACAACACCCGAGAGGTGATGAGACGACAGATCCGCAACCGGGATATGGTGCTGCTCACCCCCACCGCCACCGTGGATGATGGCGGCATTGAGCGCTTCGGCTGGTGGGCACTGACGCCGCACCGGGGGAATATGGAGGGGCATCGAGCCGACGCCCTTCTCACCGCAGAGATTCAAGAAGACCCCGTCCCCGTCGACTCCCGACCCCTTATCGAGGAGTATCTGCGCATGCTCGCCAGGCACTACCAGGCAGCAGGCCACGCCACCGACGAGGAGATGAGATTTCCCGACCTCGCCTGCTCTGCTGCAAACCTGTACCGAGAGATGAGCCGCGTCTTTTGCGCAGAATCGGAACCGCTGGCGACGAAACCGCTTCGCCAATGTTTCGGTCGGGATTCCGACTCCGACTCCGGCGGTGGACTCATCGCCTTCACACAGGTCGACTGCGCGGATCTGGTCGCCCCCACTCGCTGCGGTGCTTCCTATGCGGCCGCCGTCCTCGGAGGCGACCTGGGCGTCGTCGACGAATCGACGTCCACCCCGCTCAGCGGTCTCTGCCGCTAACTCGCATGGCGCAAGTCCTCTTCGGCGAGCTTTTCCACCCTGTCGAACTCTTCCCGCTCGTCGTCGAAGCGATACAGCGACGCCTCGCGGGCCTTCCCCTCTCGAATGGAAACCACCAGATAGTCTGTGCCCGGATATAGGGGCTCCACCGGGTCGTCTTCCGACTGCCGCGGCATCAACGCCGCGTCGATATCGGCGTCGCTGAAATAATCTCCGGCGTCGGGATGGCTGTGGACGATGATCGCCACATCCTCCCCGCGATCTTCGGCCTTCATAAACGCCCGGGGATCGATCATATAGAAATCGCGCGACGTGCGCGGATAGGTCTCGGGATCGAGCTCGTGATATTTGTCGATTACATTATCGCAGGCCCGAAATTCCCACTGACCGTCGACGTCGACGACCAACCCGCAACCTTCACATGGATAGGCGTCCTCGAGCCACCGCACCATCTCGGACACAAGCTCCGGCGTCCAGGCCGTCTGTGTAGATTCGCCCATGGCTCTCACTCTCCGATATAGCGGTCCGCGTGGTCGCAGATGATCGTCACCACCACTCCCTCGCTCAGCGTCTGGGCCACCTCCAGCGCTGCCAGGACATTGGCCCCCGAGGAATAACCGCAGCAGATGCCCTCCTCACGGGCCAGCCGATCCGACATATCCCAGGCGGCGTCGGTGTCGATCCAGCGAATATCGTCCA
>SLPW01000597.1 GCA_007131755.1 Myxococcales bacterium
GAGGCATGTGCTCGTCGCCGCAAAAGAGGAGTTCCACGGCGGCGGGATCGCCATCGCGCTGCGTCAGTTGGCGGTCGATGCTCAGCCAGCGGCCGGCCCGCTTGTCGGTCCGTTCCGTGGAGCCGGCGTCCGTGTCGAGGTCCTCGCCGACCCACAGGCCACTTTCGTCACTCTTTCCGGAGGAGCGGCGCATGGTGTGTTCGTCGTCGCCGGGGAAGTCGAAGACGAAGCTATAACGGGGACGTTGAACGACGGAGACGATGGTCTCGAAGACTTCCTCCAGTTGGCCCAACTGGGGAACTCTTTCCTCCGAGGGGGTCAGGTCGATTTCTTCTCCTGCGCTGCTGTATCCGTAGCGAGGCAATAGGGTTTCGATGCCGTCGACGGTTCGTCGCTCAATGGCACAGACGTATTCGCCACCGGGGTTTAACACGCGCTGGATTTCGATCAGCAGGCTGGGGTCGGTCACAGGGGAGGTGGGGTCGAGACACAGCACCATGTCGAAGGTGTCATCGGGAAAGTCCAACTCCTCCCAGAACATGACGTGGAAATTCAGCCCCTGTTTTGCATGTTTGACCCGGGCCAATTCCAACACTTCCGGGCGATGGTCGACGGCGTTGACGCTCTCGGCGCCCAGTTCCAGCAGCAGCGATGATCCGATCCCCGTGCCACAGCCGACGTCGAGGATCTTCTTCCCCTCCACTCGGTCGGCCAATAAGACGTATCGAGGAAGGAGGCTGTGCCATTCTCCTTCGAGGGTGTGAACGCCAAAATATCGAGTCATGGATGGAGCCCGCCTGGAAAAAATTTTTCACCTTGCCGGGGCGTGATTATAGGCCGAGGTGGGGGGATGCGCAACCAGCAGAGACTGGCCGGGCAGAGCCGGTCGGCGAAGGCGAAGGCGGGCCGGGGGGTGGGATCAAAAGCGCAATCCCCACTCGGCGCGATAGCGCAGCCAGCGGTAGGTAAGCCACAGGGTGATGGGGCCGCCGGCGAGGAGGATATAGGGGCTCATGATAGCGCAGAGGATGGCCGTGGTGACGGCTGATCCGGCCGCTGCATAACCCTTTTTCTTGGCATTTTGTCTCGTCAATTCTGTACGGCGCATGAATACTCCGTTTGGTGGTGATGTATTCAGATCGGGGAGGGAGCGAAATTGCAATCAAGTTCGTGGCTCCACTAGACAATATAAACACCAACGGCGGTGTGGAAGATTCCGCGCCGTTGTTCAAGCAAGGAAACCACGAACCGTCCATTGCGAAGCGGCCGCACCATCTCTATGGATGGGGGGCGAGCTTCGGAGCAGTGCCTGCGCTCCGAGGGCAGGGAGCAATGATAGTCGTTGCAGGCGATGAGGAGTAGGTCCATGAAGATGTCCGATCTGACGGTGAGCGTGCTGAAGCGAGTTCCGAAAAACGCCGTCAGCCGCGCCTTCGGGGTGGTGAGTGACGTGAAATTTCCCTCGCCACTTCAACGGGCGGTCAATCATTCCTTTGTAGCTCTGGCGGGGATCGATCCGGAAGAGGCGGAGGCACCGCCGGGAGAATATGAGACGCTCAACGACTACTTCACCCGTCGGCTTCGCCAGGGGGCGAGGCCGGTGGAGGTAAAGGAGCAAGGTGACGTGGTCAGCCCGGTGGACGGGGCGTTGGGAGCGTTCGGACAGATCGATGGGGGCACCTTATTTCAGGCCAAGGGGAGGAGCTATCGGCTCGTCGATCTGGTGGATAGTGCCGAGGAGGCCGAGCGCTACGATGGAGGCCATTATGCGACGATCTATCTGTCACCGCGCGACTATCATCGCATCCACAGTCCGGTGCGAGGGGCGGTGAGGATGACGAGCTATATTCCGGGACATCTCTTTCCGGTCAATCCATTTGCGGTGGAGAATATCGACGAGCTATTTGCGGTCAACGAGCGCTTGATCACCCATCTACAGACCTCCGATCGGGGGTCCGTGGCAGTGATCAAGGTAGGGGCGACCTGCGTGGGACGGATCGGGTTGTCCTACGATGGTTTTTTGACCAATGGGCGACTTCGACGGCGCCGCGAGTTCAGTCCGGAGTCCAGAGTGGAGTTTTCTCATGGAGAAGAGTTGGCGGTGTTCAACCTCGGATCGACGGTGATTGTACTGATCGAAAACTCTACGTTTGAGTTCTGTGGCGATCCGGTTCGGGGCGACGTCTTTCAAATGGGACAGAGGATCGGGACCATGGACTAACGCTTCGGGCGCCGGCAGTGGGGATATCAGGGGCGG
Organism: Myxococcales bacterium; assembly: GCA_007131755.1. Lineage (GTDB taxonomy): Bacteria > Myxococcota_A > Bradymonadia > Bradymonadales > Bradymonadaceae > SLJM01. The sequence goes on from SLPW01000597.1 coordinate 2,258, forward strand.
CACAGCGAGTGTGATGCGTCGTCGCCCTTGTGAGGCGTGCGCCGCTGCGATACACTTCCGGGCGCAACGACGGGTTCCGTTACACCGGTGACATTAGGTCGGCCCAGCCCCGACGACGCGTCGAAGGCCACCTTCGGTGGCTTCGCCTGACGACGCCGGGCTGCGCCGTTTTTCGAGGAGTGAAATTACGTGGCTGAATCGGCGGACAAGACCCCATCGAAAGGGGCGGGTTTGGAGGAAGAGAGCGATGTGGTGGAGCTGACCGACGAGATCGGTTTGGCCACGGCCGCAGGGTCACAGGCCATCCCCGATCCGGAGTCGCTGGACTCCATGGGGCTGAAGATGCCCGAGTTCAAGATGCCCGGCGAATCGGAGCCGAAGGACGGTGAAGATCCATCGCCGCCAGACTCGGCCCCCGAAACGCAGGAGATGTCGACGGAGGAGCTCAATGACGTGATGGCCAACGATGGACCTGATTCCGAAGAAGAGGCTGTTGGCGACAGTGAAGCCCCGGTGGTGGAACAAGATGGGGACGAACCGGCCTACGATCGCCAGGCGATGGTGAAGACCATCCAGATGGAAGCCTTCGACAGGGACGCCCTGGCCGCAGCGGGCTCACCGGCGGTCAGTGAGGTGAGAGACCTTCCCGAGGATGCTCGATTTTCGCCAGACGTGATCGTCACACCGCCACAGGTGTTGGTCAAGAAGTGGCGAGAAGGCCTGCCGGGAGACGTGGAGGTCATCGTCGGTGGAGCGCAGGAGCTTGTGGAAGAACAAGAACCCTTGCCAGAAGCGCCGGAGGCGAAGCAGGAGAAGCCGGAAGACGAGCCGGGATCTTCACCAGAAGACCAGCAGGAGCCACGAGAAGATGTCGCGGTGGAGGTCTCTGAGCAAGCCGAACCACGAGAAGATGAAGAAGTCGAAGAACAAGCAGTAGAGGAAGAAGAAGAAGCTTCCGAAAAAGATGAAGAAACTTCCGAAGTGGTGGCCGACGAGGCGCCCGAGACCTTGCCGGATCTTCCCGGGGAGGAAAAGGAAGAGGCTGCAGTGGCCGACGAGGAGAGTGAGGAGTCCGAGCCCATTGAGCTCGATGATGACCTCGTGGAGTTGGAAGACGATGATGTGGAGGAGGCGACAACACAGGGGGCGCCACCGCCGCATAAGGACAAGCCGGCGAATCCAGCCCCACCTCCGAAGTCGATGCCAAAAGAGGCGCCCAAGGAGGCGCCCAAGGCGAAGCAGGCCGATACGCTCGACGCGCCGGTCTCGAGGCCCGACCATGACGATGAGATGAGAGGGCTCGTCCAGGAGTTGATGGAGGAGGAGAAGAAGCAAAAGCGCAAGAAGCGGCGCGGAAAGTTGCGGCCACGAGATATCTGGTTCAAAGAGGTATTCAACGAGGAATACCTGCGGACGGTCCCCGCCAATATCAACCAGATTACCCGTGACGACGTCGATTTCATCACCACCAGTCTTCGCCTGAAGAAGAAATCACGGATCCTCGATCTGGCCTGTGGTTATGGTCGGCACTCCCTGGAGCTGGCACAGCGGGACTTTGAAGTGGTGGGGCTGGATCTGTCGAAGCCCCTTTTACAGCGCGCCGTAGAAGGAGCCAAGCAATACTCACTGGATATCAAGTTCATCCATGGAGATATGCGTCAGTTGGGATTTTCGGCGATGTTCGACGGGTGCTTTATCTGGGATACGTCGCTGGGATATTTCGACGACCGTACGAATTTGGCCGTCCTTCAGGGCGTGCATCGCGCGTTGAAGGTCGGGGGAAGACTGCTGGTGGACGTGCTCAACCGGGACTACGCCGTCAGTGACACTCCGACACGACTGTGGTGGGAGGGCAACGGGTGTATTTTTCTGGAGGAGAGTGAGTTCGACTATCAGAGAAGCACCCTGGAAGTGGAGCGTTCCTATATCTACGAGGACGGCACGCCACCGCTGGAGCACAAGAGTTTTATCCGCCTGTACAGCGTCCACGAGCTACGCCAGATGTTGCACGTGGCGGGCTTCAAGGTGTTGGAGGTCAGCGGAGCGCAGCACTATAAGGGGCATTTTTTGGGTGCCAACAGCGAGCGCATCATCGTCCTCGCCGAAAAGCGAAAGCGAAGAAGAAAGAGCGCCCCGGGCAAGAAGTCTGGCTGAATGGGGGGAACGCAGCGAAGGTCAGCGACGACGGGAATAATTTTCTTCGTCGTATTCCTCGCCATCGACGGCCAAGAGTTCGATGAGGCCGTTTTCGGTGGAGACGAAGCCGTCGGCTTGCTGGGTGTAGGTTCCCGTGATGAGGTACTCCTCTCCCTCGGTGATTTCCAGATCATCGATGAATTCGTCGATATAGCCGACGACGCGCAGTTGTAGGTCGTCGTCGATATGGTCACGGATGAACATCCGATTTCGAGGACAACGCCCTTCGGTGGGATCGCATCCATGGCCGATGATCTCGGCTACGATGGCGCGCACCTCGACCTCCTCGCCCAGGTATTGGTCCCGGTTGCCGATGAGACCCTCCACGCGAAGGGAGCCGTCGTCGTTGAACTCCTTGATCTCGAAGGCCGACGCCGGCGGTGGAGAGGGCAGGTCGACCACGGCCTCGGGGAGGTCCGGATCGGGAGGAAAGAGCGGTTCCGGAAGCTCGGGACCCGACTGGTCACAGGCGGCCAGAAAGGCCACCAGTGCGATCGGAGCGAGCAAGGAAAGGGACGACAGTCGCATATGTCTCATGGAACGAACCTCCATCCCATCATAAGCAGGGGGGTTATTTTCGCGCCGGTTCCGCCGTGATCTTATGATCATTGTACTTCTGACCATGGAGGGCGGCGATGACGTCTTCGAAGTAGTCGACGCGGACGTGGACGAACGAATAGGAACTCTCGACATTGACCTTCCCGAAGTCCTCGGGATCCATGCCGGAGAAGTAGCATAGCATGTCGATCAATTCTTTGGCAGAACCGAACTCGTTGCGCCCAATATTCATATACATCTTTTTGGTCTGAGACGGGCTGTCGATGCTCGGTGCGGCGGCGGTGATCTGGTCCATATCTTCTTCTCGTTTTGTGGTATCGGCAGATGAAGCCACAGCAGCGCTCGGTGGTTGTGAGGTCGACGAGCGGCTTCGTCGCCGCCGTCGCCTCGTCTTTGACGGTGGCTGCTGTGGTGGTTGCTCTTGCTTCGGGGTGGACTCGACTTCCTTGCGCGAGGCCGCCTTCGGTTGTTCGGCAGGTGAGGGGCCTGGTTTGGGGGTTGGTTTTTCGGCCTTTTTCGGCGCGGAAGGCTGGTGGCCACGTCCGTTGGGAGGGCGCTGAAATTCACCTTCCACCACCCGGTCGGCAAGGGAGAGAAGGCGGGCGACGAATTTGTCGCGATCGACGCGATCTTCGATATCGGACGCGCCGTCGAGGAGTTGGCGGGCCAATTTGAGGTGGCCGCCGTAGGGGAGATAGTCGATCTGCTGGAGTTTCTCATCGAGGTCGAAGAGAGCCCGACGCTGGCGAGCGGCCATGATCTCTCGGGTCGTGGGCAGTTGGCACTCCCGAAGTTGGACGTCGTAGGTCTTCTTGACCTGGAAGAAGGTGTCGACCTCGGTGGGGGCGATGAGGCTGATGGCCTTGCCCTTTTTGCCGGCCCGTCCGGTGCGCCCGGTGCGGTGGATATAGACCTCGGCGGAGTCGGGAAGCGCAAAATTGACGACGTGACTCAGGTCGGAGATGTCGATGCCACGAGCGGCGACGTCGGTGGCGACGATATAGTCGATCTTGCCCGCTTTGAGCGCTCCCAGGGTCTTTTCTCGTTCTTTCTGGGGAAGGTCGCCGTTGAGGACTTCCGCTTTGTAGCCGTGGCGCTTGAGAAAGGTGGTGACGGCGAAGGTGTCTTTGCGTGTGTTGGCAAAGATCAGGGCGCTGTCCGGATCTTCGTACTCCAATACTCTTAGGAGGTCACGAGAGCGTCCAACACCTCGCACGCTGTAATAGGAATGGGCGACGTCCGTGGAGGCCACGGAGTCCGTGGAGAGGGTGATGAACTCGGGATAGAAGAGGATCTTGTTGGCCAGGGCCTTGATCTCTTCGGTGATGGTGGCCGAGCACAGCAGGCTCTGGCGCTCTTCGGGCAGATAATCGATGACGGCTTCGATGTCGTCGCGAAAGCCCATAGACAGCATTTCGTCAGCCTCGTCGAGGACGAGGATGCGAAGTTGACTGAGGTCGATGCGCTTTTTCTCGCACAGATCCAGGAGTCGTCCCGGGGTGGCGACGACGATGGAGGCCGTCTCGAGAGCTTTGTATTGGCGCTCGTAGGAGGTGCCGCCGTAGATGGCGGTGGCCGTCAATTCCTTGAATTGTCCGAGGCGCTCGAATTCGCGGCAGACCTGCTTGGCCAATTCCCGGGTGGGAGTCATGACCAGGACGTCGACGCGTCCCGGACTGGGTTCGAGCATCTCGATGATGGGGATGGCGAAGGCAGCCGTCTTTCCGGATCCGGTCTGGGACTCCAGGGTCAGATCGATGCCGGCCAGAATCAAGGGGATGGAGGCAGTCTGTACGCGGGTCGGCTCGTGATAGTCGATGGACGAGAGGGCTCGACGCATTTCGTCGCTGAGGTAGAAATCGTCGAAGGTGCGCTTTTCAGTGGTGAGCATACGACTCATACTCGGCTAGTAGAGAGGGTGTGAAGGATGAAGAACCGGTCGCCGGATGGCGTCGAATCGGCACGCTGCCGTGACGTCGTCGAAAACAGGAAGCGTATACCGAGCAAGCCTTCATTATACGATGAGTGGTCGGGGTGCAAGGAGCGCGCCTGTCCATACGGGCGGTGGCGATGCGTTGTCAGGGTTGTTGATCACGAGCACGAAGGCGGCCAATGGACTCGATGAGCGACTTCAGTTGAGGGTCGTCGACGTTGGCGGGCATCGAATCGGCGTCGTGATCCGAGGCGGCTTCGGCTCCATCGAAAGGTCGGGTGTCGCCGAGTTCGCCGCTGTCGGCCCTCGTCGGTTTGATCGACCGGGCGTGGAGTTTTGGATTATGGACAAGATCTAACTCCTCGATCGGCCAGGGGCTAAAGCGGCGCAACCTGCGCAACAGAATCCGTGGCGATCGCTTCCACTCTTCGATGAGCGCTCGCTCTCGCACTTCCATGGACAGCACACCATCCTCCAATCGAAGGGGGCGACTGATAGGGGCCAGTGCTCTTCCCGCCAGCGTGGGCCACAGGTCGGACAACAATTGCGCCGTCGGCCGCGGTAGGTTTCCGCTTCGCCGACTGCGATCTGCAATTTCACCGAGAATATCGTCCCACATGGCAACTCCGAAAATGACAACGAGGGCCCGCCGGTCATTGTTCCTGATTCAGGTGGGCGATGACAACCGATCATACTCGACGGACAGGGCGCATTTGCAACGCCCTCGGTACTATTCTAAGATCAGCGCCAGTCGAAACTCGTTTCCACGATCAGGGGAGGCGAAAGATTCATCCGCAGACGGCGAAGGGAGTTGTACAACTTCTTGTACGACCACACCTAATATCGGGATGCGGATGTTCCTGTCAGTAGAATGTTGAAAACCCTTGGAAAGGATTCATTTTATGAGAGTTGCTGCGAATTGGAAGACCTCTTTGCCAGTCCTGGCGTGCGCGATATTGCTGGCTGGCGTGGTTGCCATGACCACGGCCTGTGGAAATGGTGAAGAAGTGCCGTCTGGCCCCAACCAGGATGATCCCGACGCCGGAATGGATGCGTCAGCTCCGGAGGATACGGGGACCGACGAAGACACGGGGACCGACGAAGACACGGGGACCGATGAGGAAGATGCTGGTGGCGACGAGGTCGTACCCGCCTCCTGTGAGGCCACGGTGGAGATCGCCGAAGGCGGTGGAGGGCTCGAATCCGGTGCCGACGCTCGACACCTGCAGTATTTTGCTTTCGAAGAACTCTTATGCGCCCTCGATCCGAACTCCGGTGTCGCTTTCGAAGTCGACAGCGGGCTCAATCCGATCAGTGAATTGACGATCCTTCATCCGAGTAAGGAAGATGAAAGTCGACAGCCCGTTCTGGCGCGCGACGCTGATGGAGAACTCTATGTGGACCGATTCGTCTACACTGCAGACGGTGAACTTCGAAGCGTGAGCACCGACGGTACATCAGAGGATCCTCCGACGCCCAGGACCATTGCGCCGGTGGGGTCGGAGTTTCAGGGCGAATTCAAGATCGCTCCCGATCTCAATGATCCCGATCAGGGTGGAATTGCCTACGGGACGCCCTTTATTGGCAACTGGACGGTAAAGCGGTTGGGCGACGACGAATCGACGGAGGGAACGTCCTTTGGCGACGACGAGCAATTTCCCGTCGCTCCAATTACGGATTGGGAGTCCGGTGATGCCATCGGATGGCTGGCCATGGAGCGACATGACGGAACGCCGGCGAGGATGGCCGTGCTCAAGGCCGATCTCGACGGAGAGCAACAGGGCGACCTCTTGATCGAGCCCACTATGGATCTGCGTCATGTGATGATCTATTTCGATGCTCAGCTTCGCGATGGCAGTTGGGTCTTCAGCGCCGGTCACGACGAATCGTTCGGCGAAGATTCGCACCTGAAGTTCTTTTTCTACGATCGCTCCGAGGGTACTGCGCAATACGTGGGCAGCCTGATCAGCGAATACGATAGTTCCACCAATGAGAGGGAGATGAAACGCACCAGTGATGGAACGGCGGCGTATATCGTCAGTCGTGACGCCGATGGTACGGCGCAGCTGGCCCGGGTCGATGGAGATGGGATCGAGATCCTCGACCGTGGAGAGCACCCCGACGAAGAACGGACCTGGCCGGAATTTGTGGCCGCCGGCGACGACCACGTAGTCTGGGGATGGTCTCGCGGCGGTGTGGGGTTTAGCCCGATTCAGGTCCGTGCCTGGGATAAGAACCAGGATACGCTAGAGACGTTGTTCGAACTCGGTCCCGACGATCGGCCCATCGACACGACGGCCTTTGTCGGGGGTGGATACGCCTACTTCAATACCACAGGGTTTGGCGACGATTGGGCCCACGTCGTCAATCTCGATACCGGTGAAGAGCAGGTCTTTGACGACGATCAACGCTGGGTCGGAGCGGCGGTTCCGGGTGATGCATACGTCCCGTACGGAGTGTCCCGTACCGACGGCTACAGTTGGCAGCGCCGCGAGCAGACCCTTACTCATGTATCGGAGGTCAGCGAGGTCTTCCTCGCCGGCTCAGAGACGGTCTCCGTCGTCAGCGCTTTTGACCCCTCCACCGTCGTGGAGCTCGGAGAGTCCGAAGGCACTCGTGATCTGTCCATGACCGCCCTCGGTCTCGGCCCCTATCGTCTTTTCCGTGTGGAGAGCAGGCTGTATTTCGCCGACGTGGAGACCGAAGATTCTCTGCGGCTTGTCATCGACGATACGGATGGTGCCGACGATACGCGCCTTCGCGTACTCTCCGGCAACTGAAGGGAGATCCTCGGCGTCGTTGCCCACCTCTTGCGCCATCGAGGTGGCGTAGGAGGTGGGCAACGGTTCGGCCGAGTCAGTCACTGCACTGATCGGCGTGCAGGTATTCGAAGGGGTGTTGTTGATCGTAGACTCCGTCGGGATAGTCCTCCACCAGGCACATGCCGGCGTCGACACTCGCACCGTAGGAGGTGGAAGCGGAGCTCAACTCCAGGTGTCCACGAATGACCTCGATGCCGTAGTCGTCGATCAACACCGCCGGATTGGCGTCGCCCGTCAAGGCGAAGGAGAGCACCTCGTCGAGCATCCAGTCATCGAAGTCGTCAAAGGTGTCGGTGACGCGGTGATAGAAAGCGCCGATGTCCAACTCCAGGCCCGGATCGACGGAGATCTTCAGGGCGTCTCCCTGTTCGTGGAAGACGGCATTGAGGAGCCCGCCCAGCCCGGAGTTGAGGTCGATGTGGAGGACCTCTTCTCCATCGATGTCGACTGTGGCCGGTCCGCCACCGAGACCGACGTCGAAGAGCTCGATGCGCTCATCGTTGGGGTCCAAGACGGCATCTGCGCTCAATCCCGCCAGGTGCACGGCGAATTCGTTATATCCACCGGGCGCGGTGGAACTCCAGTCGTCGAAGATCAGGGCGAACTCTCCGAGGCTCAAGGACCCGACGAGAAGTTCCTGGGCGATGTCGACGCCGAAAGAAGCCACTTCCCCGACGGCCTGTGCAGTGAGAAGGAAGTATTCTCCATCGTCGATCTCGATGGTCACATCATCGTGAATGAGAAGGGCGAATTTGCGTAGATCTCCGTCGGCGAAGAAGCCCAGCTCTACTTCTCCCTCCAGAGTTTCGGCGAATTCCTCGAATTCCTCTCCGAAGGTGTCGGCGACGTAGCCGATGGCTGGCTCCAATTCATCGAGTACAAGGGCAACGCTCAACTGTTGAGGCCCGAAGGTGAAGGTCAGAGGGTGAATTTTGTCCGGACCAAGCCAAAGCTCAACGCCGGCAGTGTCGTCGTCGACCATTCGGGCATTGAGCCGGATCTGGAGGGCGTCCACGTCCTCAACACACAAATCGTAACTGGCCGAGTCGTAAAAATCGTCGGGCTGGCAAAATATGTCGCCCCGTAAAAGGAGGGTCATCGAATCACTATCCGTGTCTTCCACGTTGTCCTCGTGGAAGATGCGGGTATCCAATTCCTGGCGCAGCTCCGCGTATTCAGCTTCCAAGTCTTCGGCGCTGAGCATTACGTTCTCACAATATACCTCATCAGTTGGTTCCTCACCGGGCAGTGCAACACTGTAGGAGCACCGTGAGTTGAGGTCTTCGTAATGTGCGGACTTCTCCATTAGAACGAGTGAGTCGATGATGGCGTCCACGGCGCTGTCGGTGCCGTCGTACACAGCCTGTTGAATCGCCTCGTGATCCGGGCCGCCACTACAGGCGGCGAGCAATCCTGCAGAGATCATCAGGCCAGCGGTGAGATTTCGCATTCGTTTCATTATTTCCTCCGTCGGGAAGTTCATTAGACGTACGGGTTTGGGATCAACATTCGAAAAGTCCTGCACATACATATGCCGCGGTTCCGCTGAAGCAAACAATATGCCAGGTGGTAGCGTGGTCGTTCTAGCGGTCCAGTCTTCTTCACCTGCGGCCAAGGCGCGCAGGGGCCGAGGAGGGGCGCAATCGTTCTAGCGGTCCAGTCTTCTTCGCCTGCGGCCAAGGCGCGCAGGGGCCGAGGAGGGGCGCAATCGTTCTAGCGGTCCAGTCTTCTTCACCTGCGGCCAAGGCGCGCAGGGGCCCAGGAGGCAGGCGCCGGCCGAAATACGCAGGGGCCGAGGCGGAGTAAGCTATATCCAACGGTTAGGTAGTGATACTCCTTGCTCTCCGTCCCGATCGAGCCCGAGACCGAGCCCGAGC
>SLPW01000168.1 GCA_007131755.1 Myxococcales bacterium
ACCGAAAAGACCTTCAGTGGGCCCCTGCATCGGATGACCCACGACGCCCTCGACTATATCGAGCGCTCCTATCTGACCGAGACGGTCATCAAGCATCCCGGCCGCGCAGAGGCGACGCGGGTGGCCAATTTCCCCTTCGAGGCCATCGAAGAGGCCGTCGTCAACGCCGTCTACCATCGGAGCTACGAGATACGGGAGCCAGTCGAGGTTCGGATCGGGCGAGAGGAGATCATCGTTTTGAGCTACCCGGGGCCCGATCGATCGGTGAAACTCGAGCGGCTTCGCGAGGGACGAGCGCTGTCTCGGCGCTACAGGAACCGTCGAATTGGCGAGTTTCTCAAGGAGCTCGAATTGACCGAAGGGCGCGGCACCGGGATTCCTAAAATTCTCAAGGCAATGCAAGAGAACGGATCGCCCGATCCAATCTTCGAGTTCGATGAGGATCATAGTTATTTTCTGGTAACCCTGCCCATCCATCCGAAGGCGGCGCTCACGGTCACCGATCAAGCTACCGATCAAGCTACCGATCAAGCTACCGATCAAGTGCGGGACGAAGTTAAGAGGCTAATTGCCGTGGTCGACGGTGAAATGAAGCGCCAAGAGTTGCAGGAAGCTCTGGGCCTACGACATCGCGTTCACTTCAAGAACTCATATCTCGCCCCGGCGCTAGAACTTGGGTTGGTCGAAATGACCCATCCCGACAAACCCAGCAGTCCCAAGCAGCGCTATCGGCTGACGGAGAAGGGGCGCGCCTGGAAACAGACCAAGAGCGGCACTGAAAGCAGCCAGGAAACGTAACGCAAAATCCAATGACGTATACCGAAGACGTCGTCCGCGACTTTCAGCGCTACCAGCTCACCATCTACAACTCCATCAACACCCTGGAGGCCCTGGACGGCCACAATCTCTGCCCTCCCCTGCCCGCCTACGTCGACAACCTCATCGAATTCATCAAAGTCTCGGAGCTCGAACTCGAGATGCCCGTAGGCGTCGAGATTATGGGATAACTTTCCATAACCTCCGCCCTGCGCTACCATACCCGGTGCGCTGAATGAGCGCGCATTCGCCTCGAGTCCCGTGGTCTGCAACGGCCCGCAGAATGTTTGACCTCATTCGTTCGTTTTTTTGACGATAACTGGCCATCTCCCGAAGGGCTGAGGAGCTCGATACCCGATGCAATTGGAAAACCGCCTCGACTCCATCATCAAAAAAGTCCGAAGCTACCATCCCGACCCCAATATCACGCAGCTTCGAGACGCCTACGAATATTCGCGACGCATGCACGAGGGGCAGACGCGCAAGAGCGGCGAACCCTATATGACCCATCCCCTGGAGGTGATGGATATCATCGCCGACCTGCGCCTGGACGTGGCCAGCCTGGTGGCCGGGCTGCTCCATGACGTCGTTGAAGACTGCGAGACCACCGTTGAGGATATCCGCCTTCGCTTTGGCGAGGACGTGGCCTTTTTGGTGGACGGAGTCACCAAATTATCGAAATTTCAGTTCAACACCCGCCGGGAGGCCCAGGCCGAGAATATCCGCAAGATGATCATCGCCATGTCGCGCGATCTGCGGGTTATCTTGGTGAAGCTGGCCGACCGCCTGCACAATATGCGGACCCTCAAATATATGTCGGAGTCCGGCCAGAAGCGTAAATCCCAGGAGACCATGGATATCTACGCTCCCCTGGCCCACCGATTGGGACTGCACTGGGTGAAGACGGAGCTCGAAGATCTCTCCTTTCGCTATCTCTATCCCGATGCCTACTACGATATCGCCGAAAAAGTGGCCTCCAAGAAGCGCCAGCGCCAGAGCTTTATCCGGGAGGTCATCAGCATCCTCGACGATCTGCTGAGCGAACACGGCATCAACGCCGAGATCTACGGCCGCCCCAAGAATTTCTGGAGCATCTATCGCAAGATGCGCGACCAGCAGATCGAATTCGAACAGGTCTTCGACGTGCTGGCCTTTCGCATCATCGTCGACAAGCGCCCGGAGTGCTACGAGTCGCTTGGCCTGGTCCACAACCTGTGGAAGCCCATCCCGGGACGCTTCAAGGACTATATCGCCATCGCCAAGCCCAACGGCTATCAATCGCTTCACACCTCCGTCATCGGCCCCTATCAGGAGCGAATCGAGATCCAGATTCGCACCCATGAGATGCATAAGGTCGCCGAGGAGGGCATCGCCGCTCACTGGATGTACAAGGAGGGAAAAGCCGTCCCCGACCGGGACGACGAGAAATTCGCCTGGCTTCACCAGCTCATGGAGGAACACCAGGATCACGAAGACCCCGTCGAATTTCTGGAATCGGTCAAGATCGACCTCTTTCACGACGAGGTCTACGTCTTCACCCCCCAGGGAGACGTGATGAGCTTTCCCTCCGGCGCCACCTGCATCGACTTCGCCTACTCCATCCACACCGAGGTCGGCCACCAATGCTCCGGGGCCAAGGTCAACGGAAAGATGGTCCCCCTGCGACACCAACTGCAAAACGGCGATATCTGCGAGATACTCACCCACAAGAATCAACGCCCCAACAAGGACTGGCTGTCCTTCGTCAAGACCGGCCGCGCCCGCACCAAGATCCGAAAGGCCGTGCGCCAGGAGCAGCGCGAGCGCAGCCGAGAGCTCGGTCGCGAATTGCTCGATAAAGAGCTCAAACAGCACGGAACCAATATCCGCGCCTGGGAGCGCTCCGGCACCCTCAAGGAGGCCGTGGAAAAGAGCAAATACAACCACGTCGAGGAATTGCTCGGCGATATCGGCTACGGAAAGACCCAGGCCGACACGGTGGTCGAGAAGATCTATCCCACCAGAAAGGGCTCCGGTAAGAAGAAGAAAAAAGACAAACCAAGCAAGCTCGGCCAGTTGTGGAATAAGCTCGTCGACCGCGGAAAGACGGGTGTTGTCGTCGACGGCATCGAAGATGTCATGGTCAGCTACGCCAAATGCTGCAACCCCGTTCCGGGCGATGACATCATCGGCTTCGTCACCCGGGGCCGGGGCCTGTCCATTCACACCCGCGACTGCGCAAGCGTCAGCCACCTGGAGAGAGAGCGCCAGATCGACGTGCGATGGTCGGGCGACACAGATGTCCCCGACTCGGCGCGACGCCCCGTCAGCGTTCGCGTCTACTGCACCGACAAGCCGGGATTGCTCGCCAATATCAGCCAGTCCTTCTCCTCTGCCGGCGTCAATATCAGCGAAGCTCAATGCGTGACCACCGACGACCGCCGGGCCGTCAACACCTTCGAGGTCCTGGTGCACAACCGCGATCAGCTCAACCGGGCCATGGAAAATATCGAAAAGATAAAAGGGGTCTACAAAGTCGAGCGCACCGCGAGCTGACCCCATCCGTCCGGCCCGCCTCTTCTTTCTACCTCGCCGCCATGCTCGCCACACGAATCGACCAATTTATGAGTTATCTTCGCGCCGAGCGGGGCTCGAGCGAACAGACCCTTCGCGCCTACGCCACGGATCTGCGCCAATTTCAAGACTATCTGCGAGACCACCACGATCTCGACGATCCGGACCCGGCAGAGCTCGAGCTTCGTCATTTGCGCGGCTTCGTCGCCCACCGCTTCGACAAGAATCAGGCGTCTTCACTGGCTCGAAAGATCTCGACCCTTCGGTCATTCTGGAAATTTCTGGTCAAGAAACGCCACAGCACCACCGATCCGGCCTCCCTCTTATCCACCCCGCGTGTGCGCACGCCGCTGCAAAACTTCTTGCCTGTCGATGAGATTCTCCACCTTCTGGACGGCCACCGAGGCGACGGCGTGTTGGGAATCCGGGATATGGCGATGTGGGAGGTGGCCTACGGTGCGGGACTTCGCGTCTCCGAGCTGGTGAGCCTCGACGTGGGTGACGTGGATACCGAGCGCGGCTGGGTACGGGTCGTGGGAAAGGGTGATAAGGAGCGACGCGTACCCCTGGGTGCCGTCAGTTGCCGTCGTCTTCTCCGTTATCTCGCAAGGCGCCATGAACTCGTCAGCGGCACCACCCCTCAGGGAGCACTCTTTCTCAGCGCTCGTGGCAATCGCTTGTCTACCCGCTCCGTCAGGAGGCGGCTCAAGGATCACCTGATGCGTGCCGATCTCGACACCTCCGTGACTCCTCACGGGCTTCGCCACAGCTATGCCACCCATCTGTTGGACTCCGGCGCCGATCTGCGGGGCATTCAGGAGCTCCTGGGCCACGAAAACCTCTCCACCACCCAGCGCTATACCCACGTCTCGATTGACAGGCTGATGCAGGTTTACGATGCTGCGCACCCGCGCGCTCAGCGCCCCAGCTCCCCCCACCTTGGGAGAGCCGGCGAATCGGATGGCAAATCGACCCCCCACACCGACGACTGACCCATGAAATTACGAGGCACCACCATCGTCACCGTACGCACCGACGACGCCGTCGTCATCGCCGGCGACGGACAAGTCACCCTCGGTGAGAAGGTGGTCATGAAGCATACGGCGCGAAAGGTGCGTCGCCTCTACGACGAACGGGTCCTCTGTGGGTTCGCCGGCTCCACGGCCGACGCCATCACGCTCTACGAAAAGCTCGAGGAAAAGCTCAAAGAGTACAACGGAAACCTCACCCGGGCCGCCGTGGAGTTGGCCAAGGAGTGGCGCACAGACCGCATGTTGCGAAGGCTCGAGGCTCTGCTCATCGCCGCCGACGACGAGGTGACCCTCCTCATCAGCGGCACCGGCGACGTCATCGAACCCGAAGAAGGGGTTGCCGCCATCGGCTCCGGTGGCTCCTATGCGCTGGCCGCCGCCCGAGCCCTTGCTCGCTACTCCGACCTCGACGCCCGCGCCATCTGTGAACAAGCCCTCCACATCGCCGCCGAGATCTGCGTCTTCACCAACGACGCTATCACCGTCGAAGTCCTGGAACTCGATCCCACTTCCTGACCCCATACCGCTATGACCACCGCCAACGCTTCTCACCACCGCCCGGGCCCGGAACTGACTCCCCGCGAGATCGTCGCCGCCCTCGATCGCTATATCATCGGCCAGAAGGACGCCAAGCGCGCCGTCGCCGTCGCCCTTCGAAACCGCTGGCGACGCCAGCAACTCGACGAGGACCTGCGCGACGAGGTCATGCCCAAGAATATCATCATGATCGGGCCTACGGGCGTCGGAAAGACCGAGATCGCCCGCCGACTCGCAAACCTCGCCAGGGCCCCCTTCTTGAAGGTGGAGGCCTCCAAATTCACGGAGGTGGGCTATGTGGGACGCGACGTGGAGAGCATGGTCCGCGACCTCGTCGAGCTCGGAATTAACCTCGTCAAAGCAGAGCACGAGGAGCGTGTGGAGTCGCAGGCCCGCGAGGTCGCCGAAGAGCGCATCCTCGACAAATTGGAGGCCTCGATCCCGGAGCGCGAACCTCTCGACAATAGCCACGTCGACAAGGGCACCTTCATCGTCGGCCACGACGGCATCGTCCAATCCAGCGACGACGCCCCCAAAAACCGGCGCGAACTGCTTCGGCAACGCTTGCGAAACGGCGACTTCGACGACCGTTATATCGAGGTGGAGCTGACGGATAGCCAGAATCCGGTCATCGAGGTCTTCTCCGGCCAACAGGGCATGGAGGAGATGGATCTGGGCAGTGTCTTCGGCGACATCTTTCCCAAGCGCAAGAAGGTCAAGCGCGTCAAGGTCGAAGACGCCATGAATGCCCTCGTAAAAGAGGAGGCCTCCCGGCTCATCGACATGGACCAGATCCAGCGCGAGGCCGTCAAGCGCACCCAGCGTTCGGGCATCATCTTCCTGGACGAGATCGACAAGATCGCCGGCCGAGAGTCCAAACAGGGCCCCGACGTCTCTCGCGAGGGCGTCCAGCGCGACCTCCTCCCCATCGTCGAGGGCTCCTCAGTGACCACCAAATACGGCGTGGTCAAGACGGACCACATCCTATTTATCGCCGCCGGCGCCTTCCACCTGTCCAAGCCCTCGGATCTCATCCCCGAACTTCAGGGACGCTTTCCGATCCGTGTCGAGCTCAAGAGCCTGACCGAACACGACTTCCAGCGAATCCTCACGGAACCTCAGAACAGTCTCACCCGCCAATACGTGGCGCTAATGAACACCGAGGGCATCGAAGTCACCTTCGACGACGACGCCATCGAGACCCTGGCCGAGATGGCTTTTCGGGTCAACGACACCCTGGAGAATATCGGCGCCCGGCGACTTCACACCATCATGGAAAAGGTCTTCGAGGCCCTGTCCTTCGAAGCCCCGGACCGCGACAACGGCCAATTTCGCATCTCCTCCGATTACGTCCGCCAGCGCCTCGACGGCATCCTGGAAGACGAGGATTTGAGCCGCTACATCCTCTGAGGCCTTCCGTCTTGCCTTGACCACCGCTTCACTTTTGCAGTCTTGTGAGCTCATATATGTCTGACAATTCGCGCGACCTCGTCGACCTCGGCAATCAACTCAACAGCCCGAATTACGGTCCCGCCCCCGTGGTCTTCGACCGCGGAAGCGGGGTCTGGCTCACCGACACCGATGGCAACCGCTATCTCGATTTTCTGGCGGGCATCGCCGTCTGCTCTCTTGGCCACGCCCATCCACGGCTCACCGATGCTCTCCACGACCAGGTCGACCGCTTGCTCCACGTCTCCAATATGTTCTTCACTGGCGAGCAGATCGCGTTGATGGACCGACTCTGTGCTCGATCCTTTGCGGACCGCGCCTTTTTGTGCAACTCCGGTACGGAGGCCAACGAGGCGGCCTTCAAGCTGGCCCGCCGCTATCAGTCCCGCGTAAAGAATCACCCCTCGAAGTCCACCATCCTGTCCATGAAATCCTCCTTTCACGGACGCACCCTGGCCTCCATCACCGCCACGGGCCAGCCCAAATACCACGACGGCTTCGAGCCTCTGGCGCCGGGCTTCGACTATGTGCCCTTCAATGACGTCGATGCCCTCAAAGAGCGGTTCGACGACGATATCTGCGCCGTCATCGTCGAACCCGTTCAGGGCGAAGGTGGAGTTCGCCCGGCCGATCCCGAATTCCTGGAGACGTTGCGTGGGCTGTGCGACGACTACGACGCACTGCTGATCTTCGACGAAGTCCAGACTGGCGTCGGTCGCACGGGGCGCCTCTTCGCCTACCAGCACTTCGACGTCGCCCCGGACATCATGACCCTCGCCAAGGGGCTGGGCGGCGGCGTCCCCGTTGGCGCGACTCTGGCCACCGAAGAGGTTTGGCAGGGCTTTCAACGCGGTAGTCACGCCTCCACTTTCGGCGGAAATCCCCTGGCCAGCCGCGCCGGCGCCGTCGTCCTCGACGTCATCGACGACGAGGACCTTCTGAAAAATGCCGCCCAACGTGGCCGGCAGCTGCGCCAGGGCCTACACAAACTCGCCGAGGAGTTTGACTGCATCACCGATGTGCGCGGCATGGGTCTTCTCGTCGGCGCCCAGTGCATCGATAAACAACACGCCACCGATCTGGTCGCCCTGGCACGCCGGCAGGGCTTGCTCATCAATTCCGCCGGTGGCGACACCTTGCGCTTCGTTCCCCCCCTGGTCGTCACCGACGATGACGTCGAAGACGCTCTGCATCGCCTACGCCAAGCCCTGGAAGATCTCTGACCTGCCCCCCAGCGCAACCCCATTGCGCCGAACATTATTTTGCATTTCCTGCGCACATATGAGATGAAAATAGCTGTGCGCGCCGACGATGCGGGAATCTCCGCTGTCGGCAATCCCCAACTCTGACGTCTGAATCACTGAACCCTCGACCTCCGTCACAAGGCTTGCCTTCGATGGTAAGGTAACAGTATCCTGCACATAGGATATCAGCCGCGTTGGCACATTTTATTTTTCCGGCTACTCCGTCCCGACGGCGCAATCATCTCTCACCGATCCGGACGGCCCCCGAACACGACACGAGACGTGAATACCATCACCTCTCGACGGTCTGAATTTCCCAGTTGCGAGTTCAATACGATGAGCGATCTCGACGAGAATCTGGCCCCCGCGCCCGCTTCCGATGTGGACCCCCGGTCGCTGAAAACCAGTCCTACCGCCGAGGAATATTTCATCCTCTCGCGGCTCGACGGTGCGATCACCATCGGCCAATTGTGCAAGATCAGCGGCCTGGGCGCCGAAAAGACGCTGCAGTGTATCGAGAATCTTCACCGACATGGTCTCATCCACCTTCCCGGAACATCCGAATCGCCCTCGGCCAATTCCTCACCGCCTTCAGCGGCGGCCAACTCCGAGTCCGACGCATCGAAGTCCAGCAACACCGACGAACTGGCCGACTCCATTCGCGATCGCTTTCCCGGGGACTTCACGAACTTCGCTTTCGATGAAGAGCTATTGGAACAACAGGTGGAATTGGAAATCGACTTCAAGCGAGAACTGCTCTTCGTCCACCAGCAACTCGATCAGATCGACTACTATCAACTTCTGGGCGTCGATCGCGACGCCCGTCGTCGCCGGTTGCGCCGGGCCTATTTCCCCATGTCCAAGCGCTACCATCCGGATCGGTTTTACAAGAAGATCACCGGCGACTTCGAACCCATCATCCAGAATATCTTCGAACGTGTCACCGCCGCCTATCAAACCCTCTCCGATCGCAACAAGCGTGCGGAGTACGACGCTGCTCTCGAACGTGGCAGGGCGAGCCATGCGAGCCTGCGAGGATCGACGCCGGCGTCGCGCCGCAGCGAATCTCGTGAAAATATCATGGGAGACCGCAAGCGAAATATGGCCTTCAAGGTCCTCGTCCAACGCGGGGACAAGGCCTTCGACAAGGGACGCGTCGCCCTGGCGCTCAAAGAATACCGCAAGGCCTTCGGTCTTCGGCCCGACGCGGAACTTGCGCTACGAGTTGCCCGACGGCTTCTCGACGAACAGGTTCATCTGGACGACGGGATTTCCTTTGCTCGCATGGCACATAAAATCGATCCCGACTCCCCCCAGGCCGTAGCGCTCATCGGAGCGCTCTACGAGGAAAAAGGGGGCCTCGACGACGCCCTGTATCACTACGAATTGGCGCTCGAGTCCGCTCCCGGCGACCCGGAACTGACCGCTCGAATCTCTCGACTGAAGCAAGCACTCCACTCCTGACCCTCTTGACACCTTGACGCCACACCACTGGTGTGAACGCCTTGTAACTCCCTGCAACACATCGCATCTCTAGGAGCCCTCATGGAACGCATCATCGGCATCGACCTCGGAACGACGAACTCCTGCGTCGCCGTCGTCGAAGGTGGAACCCCGCAAGTCATCCCCAACAAGGGCGGCTACAAGACCACGCCCAGCGTGGTCGCCATCACCGAAAGTGGCCGCCGCCTGGTGGGGCAGATGGCAAAGCGCCAGGCCATCACCAACGCCGAACACACCGTGTACGCCTCCAAGCGCCTCATCGGCCGAACCTGGGACTCCTCCGAGGTTCGCCACTGTATCGAGACCTGTCCCTACAAAATTGTACAGGGCCCCCACGACGACGCCCGTATCAAATTGCGCGGAAAGGAATACAGTCTGCCCGAAATCTCCAGCATCATCCTGCAGGAGATGAAGCTCATCGCCGAAGAGTTTTTGGGCGAAGCCCCGGACAAAGCGGTAGTCACCGTCCCGGCCTACTTCAACGACAACCAGCGCACCGCCACCAAGGACGCCGGGCGCATCGCCGGCCTCGATATCGTGCGCATCATCAACGAACCCACCACGGCCGCCCTTGCCTATGGATACGGCCGTGATCTCGATTCCACCGTCGCCATCTACGACCTCGGCGGCGGCACCTTCGATATCTCTATTCTCGATATCTTCGACGGTGTCTTCGACGTCCTCTCCACCGCTGGTGACACCTTCCTCGGTGGCGAGGACTTCGACGCCCGTATTATTGAACATCTGGCCTTTGAATTCGCCCGCGAGCACAGGATCGACCTTCGCAATGACGAGATGGCCCTTCAGCGGCTACGCGACGCCGCCGAAAAAGCCAAGATCGAATTGTCCAGCATGGACGAAACCGAGATCAGCCTTCCCTTTATTCACAGCAAAGACGACGGCGAGGCCCTGCATCTTCAGACCACCTTGAGTCGCGAGAAATTCGAGGAGTTGACCATTGATCTCGTCCAGCGAACCCTCAAGATCTGTGAGGCCACCCTCCAGGAGTCGGGCCTGACCGTCGACGATATCGACGACGTCATCCTCGTCGGTGGAATGACCCGCATGCCCCGCATCCAGAAAGAGGTCAAAGACTATTTCGGTGCTGCCCCGTCGAAGCAGGTCCACCCCGACGAGGCAGTCGCCCTGGGCGCCGCCATCCAGGGCGCCGCCCTCGTCGAGGGCAGTGACGACGTCCTGCTTCTCGACGTCACACCTCACAATATGGGGATCATGGTCCACGGCGGCGGCTTCGAGGTCCTCATCGAGGCCAACTCCACCATCCCCACCAGCCACAGTCATATCTTCACCACCGTGCGCGACAATCAGACCTCCGTGAAGATCGTCGTCCTTCAGGGCGACAACGACCAGGCTGAGAAGAACGAACTTCTCGGCGAATTCGTCCTCAGCGGTCTGCGCCGGGCTCCCGCCGGAGAAGTCGAGATCGACGTCACCTTCGAGATCAGCGCCGACGGCATCGTCTCCGTCCACGCCACCGACCTGGAGACCGGAAAGGAACAGTCCATCACCGTCTCCGCCACCAGCGGACTGACGGAAGAAGAAATCGAAGATATGATCGCCGAAAACGAGGACTACCTCGTCGAACTCAAACATGGTGAAGAACTCGAAGACCAGCGCGCCCGTGTTCGCAAGGCAATCCGAGAGATCGAAAAACTCATCGACCAGGATTCCGATGGGGACGAAATTGTCGCTCAACTCCAGCAACGCGCCACCTCCGCAATCGCAGAGGCACGCGACTACCTGGAGTCCAGAGATTCCGACGCACTCCAAACGGCAGGAGACAAGCTCGAGAAAGTGCTCCAGTCCGTGCGAGCCGCCGTCCACAGTGCTTAGCTTCGCCCTCTCCCTTCGCCCTTTTCGAGTCTGCTGAAGTGTAGTCCCCCTACTCATGAGCCACGGCCCAGACAAAACGACCCTCAACACCCTCCTTGATTCCCTCGATCAGGCCATCGAGGAGGGGACCCCCGCCGACATATTGGCATTCTTGCGTGTGCTTCGGATGAACGGGCTTGACGACGAGGTCTCCTCCCAACTGGTGGCTGCATTTTCGGAAGACCCTACCTCTTCCGACTTTGAGCGCGTCGTCCAGTGGTCACATGATCAGCGCGTCCTCATCGACGCCGAATCCGACGACGATCCCTTCGACGACTTCGACGACTTCGACGACGAAGCATTCATCAGCGTTGCCGACGATATCGAGTCCCTCGAGGATCTCGATGACTTTGGTGATGTCGACGACTTCGATCCCTTTGAAGACCTGGCATCCGAGGATGCCAGCGATTTCCCAGATCAATCCAGCTCCTTGAACCAGGACACGGCGGCTCCCGAATCGTCGGACAGCTTTCCCCCGAACGCTCAGTTCGTCGAATCGAGTTCTACTCCCGCCCCGGCTCCGACGACGGACCACCTTGCCACGTCCTCCGAACCGTCCCTGGCCGATGAATTCAGCTCCGACACCTCTTATACACCGGCCCCCTCGCCAAG
>SLPW01000064.1 GCA_007131755.1 Myxococcales bacterium
CCTCGCCCCCTATCAGACTGCCGATCACTACCCGGCTCCTCGCTTCGGCCCCTATCCCGACCGCGAGCGCATCCCCGTCCTCGCCGGAGCCCTGAGCCTGCTCGTCCCCGGACTGGGCCAGTTCTACAACGGCGAAATCGGCAAGGGCGTGATGCTGCTCTTCAGTTGTCTGCTCCTATCCGTATTCTTGTTGTTCTGGATCGTCTGGATCTGGTCGGTCATCGATGCCTATATGGTGGCCGAACAATCCAACCAGCGCTCCCTGATGGACGAGTCTCCCTCGCCACATCCCCATCTGCTACCGGACCAACGACCACCGACGTCGACCCCTAACTCCAACGCCGCATAATTGTCGGTGCTCTCCACCAGCCCCGATCGTTTCCGCCACCTTGGAGCCGGCCGAATGTCGCGACTATATCGTACACTACGGGTCGTACTCCGCCGCGCCGTCGGCATCTATTTCTTCGACATCCAGGCCACCGGGCAGGACCATATCCCCGAAAAGGGACCGCTGATCTTTGCCGCAAACCATCCCAACTCCATCATGGATACGGTGCTGTTGGGCACCCAGACCGATCGCCAGATCCAGTATATGGCTCGCAGCGGTCTGTTCAAAAATCCCTTCGTCAAAGCTCTGTTCCATCAGGTGGGAGTCATCCCCATCTTTCGATCCGAAGACGGCGGCGGGGGGACCCAGAAGAATATGGACAGCTTTTCTCGAGCCTTCGAAACCCTCGAGGAGGGTGGATGTATTGGAATCTTCCCCGAGGGAAAGAATTCAGCAGACCGAAAGATCGGAAAGCTCAAGACGGGAACTGCCCGCATCGCCCTTGCCACGGAGGACCGAAATGACTTCTCCCTGGGCGTGACCATCGTCCCTGTGGGGCTGAACTTCGAAGACCGGACCCGATTTCTGTCCAGCGTCCTCATCCGCTTCGGCGAGCCCATCGACGTACGCGAATACGCCCACACCTATGGCGAGGATGAGCGCCAGGCCGTGCTCGGCCTTACGGAGCGAATCGCCTCCGACCTTCGCGATCTGGCCACTCATATCGAAGACGAAAGGAATCGCCAGCTCGTCATCGACGTCCACGACATCTACGGCCACGAGCTGACCCGTGAATTCATCGGTGATATCGACGCCGCTCTCGACCTTCGCCCACTGACACACAAATTGTTCGATCGGGCTCGATCTGCCGATCGCACCCGTACCGACCTGGAAGATCGCTTCGAGATCGAACAGCGCATCGCCGATGCCGTGGACTACTACCAACGCGTCGACCCCGGCCTCGTCGCCCGAGTGCGCATGGATATTCGGCGCTACCGCGACCACCTCAACCAGGTCCGTCTTCGCCACGAAGTCCTCGAAGAGGGCGTCGAGCTCACAGGCCAGCGCTGGAAGGCCGTCAAGATGACCGCCTACGCCATCTTGCTCGGGCCGCTGGCCATCTTCGGCTTCATCAATAACTTCCTCCCCTACCTGATGGTCCGTCAGGCCGTACGCAAACAACCCGACGAGGCCCGCATCGCCTTTGCCGGCTTTGCCACCGGCCTCGTCGCCTTTCCCCTCTTTTATTTCCTGCTCGGCTGGGGACTTTGGAAGTTGACCGACCATTCCATCCCCGCCGTCGTCCTCTACCTATCCAGCCTGCCCGTGGCTGGATTCTTCTTTCTACACTGGTGGCGGCAGATCCTCGCCTATCGCGACCAGATCCTGTCCCGTACTCTCTTTCGCACCCATGAAAACCTCATCGAGAATCTCGAAAAAGAGCGCCAGGACCTCATCGACACCTTCGAAAGGGCCAAGATACGCTACATGGAGGCCCAACTACAGGGCTCGCAACAGGAAGAAAGGGATGCTTCGATTGTTGACTCATCGCAGCCTACTGCGTTAACGGACGCATGAGTTCGCCGGCCCGGCCCAACCACAGGAAGTACCATGAGCGCCCACACTGACCGCGCCCTTCGCACCATGTGCGACGAGGGCAATTTCCGTATCCTCATCGCAAATGCTACCGACACGGCGGCGAAGATCATCGACGCCCAGAAGCCCGACGAGGACACGGCGAAGATCTTGGCCGACATCGTCACCGCGTCGATCCTGCTGCGCCTGACCATGTCCCCCGACTACCGCCTTCAGGTCATACTCCAGAATCGATCGCGAGGCACCATTCTCAGCGACAGCCACCCCGACGGCAATACCCGCGGGCTGGTCCAATCCCTGGGACGCGGCCCCATCGACACCGGGGCCTCCACCTATCTCAGCGTTCACCGCTCGCTCTTCGGCGGCGATATCCACCAGGGGGTCGTCGAAACCGGAGAAGGCCAGTCCGTGGCCGACGCCGTCTCCGGGTATTTGCACCGCTCCGAACAGATCACCTCCGTCGTCGATATGGGCAATCACTTCGATGGGGAAGAGTTGACCTTCGCAGGCGGCTATATCGTCCAACTCCTCCCCACAGACGACGACGTCGACCATGCCACCCTGGCCTTGATGACCGCCCGCCTCCAGAATTTACCGGATGTCCCGAAGCTCTTCGCCAGTTGTGACGGCAGTCTCGACACCGTAGCCGAAGAGCTCTTCGGCCCCATCGACTTCAAGCCTCTCGGCACCGACGACTTTCACTACGGCTGCACCTGCAGCCCCGAGCGCGTTCTCACCGCCCTCCAGACCCTCTCCGACGCCGATATCGAAGAACTCATCGCCGACGACGACACTCTCCACGTCGACTGCGATTACTGCGGCGCCGTCCACGATATCGAGGCCGCGGCCCTGCGAAGATCCTAACCCCTATCCCCCCACCAAACGCACATTGCTTCTTGCGTAGCCCTGGCCGACCGAGCGTAGCGAGGGAGTCCGGGGTCCCCCCACAGCCCCACCAAACGCACATTGCTTCTTACGTAGCCCTGGCCGACCGAGCGTAGCGAGGGAGTCCGGGGTCGTGATGTCGCACACTAAAATCCTCTGGACGCTTAAAATCCTACC
>SLPW01000339.1 GCA_007131755.1 Myxococcales bacterium
CCCCGGCTTCCTCCCACTTCATGGCATGGGGTCGAACCTCATCCAGCGCAAAGCGCTTCGCCGTCTGGCGCACCATGAGATGGCTCTCCTGTAGAAAGTTGTCGAAAAATCCCATGCCCCTGCTCCTTGATCCAAGTTTCACTCCCGTAAACTTCTGCTTCCTCTCTGACTCGTCATTATTGCCCGTTCCGGGCACACTACAAGTGTCAAAACCCGCACAAAACCGGGCTCGTGATCATCTCTCGGACGATCATCTACCGGTGATTACCGGGGGGGGGGTACCCCCGTCTACGGTCACCTTTCCCTGCCAAATGAACCCCAACCGGACCCCCTAACCCCTGACGAGGAGGTGGCCGAGAATTCACTGCTCGCGCAATGAGAGGGCATGATATTCGTGCACGCTTTTGACTCGACTCCTCGACATTGCACCACACAGTCGCAACAATAGGACTTCTTCGATCCCATGGTCATCGAGGACTCGACGTTATACTTCTCCTTCGAGGTCGACGAGATGTACTCGCCAGACCTTTGGCTTTCTCACCCAGGCTATCTGCTGACAGTTGCCCTGCTGTTATCCTGCGTCAATTGTCAGACCGACACTGCACCTCCGCATAGCCCACCTTCTGAGTCTGAGAGGCCGGCCGCCACCGCACCTCCTGTGATGGCCGATAACGCTCCCTCCTCTGCCGACGATTCTCCGTCCACTGAGGACTCTCCGACAGGTACACAGACCGGACCCGACGTCGAAGCTGTCGCCGAGAAAAGTCAGGACCATCCAATTCAACTCGAATTTGACGGTCTCGTCATCCGGGGCCGTGAATACGCCGCACATACTCATGGAGGTGCTCCTGCCCTGGTAGATCACGTCACTCTGTACCTCGACTCCGAAGAACAGTTTCGCGAACTCTCCTTCGAAGGACTCGAGCTACTCAGGGGCCACTGCCTCGACGACGCCGATGACTGGCATGGCGCAAAGGGAACCGAGCTTTCCCCCGCTGAATTCTGGTTAGAACGAGATGATCACGGTGAGAAGTCACAGAAGCAGATCACCGTCCCGCCGAACGTCGGCGGATGGCAGTGGAAGATCACCTTCTCTCCCGTCGAGGTCTATCAGGCCTGCGATCGCTTCGCCTATCGAGTTATATTGGCCATCGACGAAGAAGAGGTAGAATTCGAGATCCCACTGAATGTTATCCGACGACAGCCTCGGCCCCGCTGATGATTTCCGGTCCGCACCTGACTCATACTGACTCCGGCCCAACCACTATGAATCCACGAACCAAGCCCCGAAACATCGCGAAGGTACTCGCTTTTGCCGTCATTGGCCTCGTCACCATGAACTGCGCCAGCGGCTCCTGCACGACCACCGAAGTTGAAAAAGAAGCAATCACCCATCGTACCGATTTGACCTTCGATCAACACGACGACACTTATGACTGGCTCTTTCTGCGCAGTTACGACCCCCGGGAAAAATCGGTCATCGATCTTCCCCTTTATATCGGCGATGATCCGACGTCCGTCGAACTCTTCTCTCCGCTTACCCACACTGCTATTCACGTCACCCCATCTCTACAAATCACCTCTCCGGCAGCCCATTTCGGCCCCACGCTGGTCATCGGCGAACCCATCGATGACGACGACAACACCGACGAAGAGGATCGACGGTTTCGAATCCTACTTCGACGGGCCGACAACGAAGACAGCGATGAGCCCACGAGAATCATCGACCTTGATGATACGAAGCCCACCGCACTCCACCTGGTGGCCGACGCTCTCTACCTGGGCGCCGGACCCAGGCTGTTGTGGTTCGACCTCACCAGCGATGACCCCTCGCCACAGGAGCTGGCCCACCGCTCCGGATTCCAACACAAGCCCTACGACCTCTTCGCCGGCACGGACGATCATCTCGTCGCCATCGACGACGAAGTGGCTCCCTTCTTCGCCGACCTCCTCAGCCTCGACGAACGAGGCCATCCCACCCACCGCGCCGACTGGACTTTGCCGTCGCTGGTCAACGGAGGGTATACGGACGCCGCCCTCGTCGACGGGCCCGGAGCTATGGACTACAAGCTATTGATGCTGAGCAACTACGGTGTCTTGGACTCCTCGGGCCAACATATCTCGGCGTTGCCGATCCGGGGAACACAACTCGGCGCAAACCCGGATATGGTACTCCCCGGCTCCGCCGGCGGGATTTCCGTCCTCCATGAGGAAGTCTTCGGCGATGCGGACCGCCCACCCTCACTTGCCGCAGGAAAGGAGTATACGAGATGGCAGGGAATCGCCGTCTCCACAAAGGCACAACGCCTCTTCGTCGCCGCCGAAAGCCGGGGACTCATCAGTTTTCCCTTTCCCTTTAGTTCCGGCGACGAGGGCACACTTCACGATCTCGGCGGAGATTGTCTCGACGTTAAGGTAACCCCGCGAGGAATCTTTGCTCTCGTCGAAACCTCCACAACACAAACAGAGCTGGTCGTACTGCAGTGGGACGATGACTCCCTTCAGATCATCGCCCGCCACCCCCTCGAGGGACGATACGCAGACTTTGTCCCCGGTCAGAGCACCACTGTCCCCTCGCAATAGGCATTTCTTCATGACCATCGAATACCGCACCAACCTCGAAGCCATCATTGCCGATGACCTCAAGGGATTCTTCGTCGGCTGGCCCTCCCATCCCGCACCTGAGACCCACCTTCGGATGCTCGAAAACGCCGACGCCATCGCCCTGGCCTTCGACACCGACACAGAACGCGTCGTCGGCTTCGCCAACGCAATCTCCGACGGCGTGCTCAGCTCCTATATCCCACTCCTCGAGGTCCTTCCCAAATGGCAGGGACGAAGCATTGGCACGCGCCTCATCGAGGTGCTCTGCAGACAACTCGATCATCTCTACATGGTTGACCTGGTCTGCGACGCCAAACTCGAAGCATTCTACGAGCCCCTCGGATTCCGAGCCCTGTCCGGCATGGCGAAGCGAAATTACG
>SLPW01000141.1 GCA_007131755.1 Myxococcales bacterium
GACGGCTTCTATGATTTCGAAAGAAATGGTGATGCCCCCGAGAGCGCAACCTGCATCCTGGAGACATCTCCGATCCTGAACCTCATTATCGAAAAACAAAACCCCTTTTATTCCAACACCTTACGCCGGACCCCAGCTCAACCGCCTGTACTCCCTTTCCGCCGCGCGCACGGTCCATAATCCCCGAGGCAATATGGTCCCCCCACGCTGCACTCACAGCTCGTCGTGTCCATCTTTTGATCTACCCAATCCTCCACCGACGACGCAGGGACACGACGATGGCCCATCATCCAATCGGCGATTACGCGCTCTTATCGAACTGTCATGGTGCCGCCCTGGTCCACCGCACGGGATCTGTGGACTGGCTGTGCATGCCCCGCTTCGACTCCCCCGCTGTCTTCTCGCGACTCCTCGATGAAAAAGGCGGTCACTGGACGATCCGCCCCGTCGGCGACTTCGAGGCCCGGCGGCGCTACATCGACGGAACCATGACCCTTCAGACCACCTTCTCCACCTCAGAAGGTGACGTGGTCATCCGTGACACCCTGGCCACCGGCCCCAATCGCGAAGCCCATGGGCACGAATTGGGCGCCTTCGCCCCCCACGCCCTACTGCGCGAGGTTCGCTGCACCCGGGGCCGAGTGCCCCTGTTCTTGGGCTACGAACCGCGACCGGAATACGGCCTCATCGCCTCCCTTCTCTACCCCGTCGATGGCGGCATCCTCGCCAGAGGTGGCGCCTCGAACTGGATGCTCTCCACCGATCTCGGCTGTGATATTGAGAGCCATGGCATTCACCGGCGCCTGGTGATGCGCGCCGGCCAATCTCGGCGCTTCTGCCTCCAATACGCCAGCAGCATCGACGATCTCCCCCAGCCCTGGAGTCAGGAGGAAATCGACGACGAATTCGTGACCACCGAAAAAGCCTGGCGCCACTGGTCCAAGATGCACCAATCCTATGACGGCCCCTGGAAAGAGCTGGTCCACCGAAGCGGTCGCGTCCTGCAGGCGCTCACCTACTTTCCCACCGGCGCCGTCATCGCCGCTCCCACCACTTCACTTCCCGAAGAGGTCGGTGGACTGCGTAATTGGGACTACCGCTACACCTGGGTGCGCGACGCAAGCTTTACCCTCGACGCATTGTGGGTGGCCGCCTGCCCCGATGAAGCCTACAAATTCATCGACTACCTGGCTCATACCTCTCTGACCAAGCTGGAGTCCGGTCGCCACATGCAGATCGTCTACGGCATCGCCGGTGAACACGATCTGTCCGAACGAACTCTCCAACACCTTTCGGGCTGGCGTGACAGCAGCCCCGTGAGAGTGGGAAACGACGCCTGGAACCAGATACAGACCGACGTCTATGGCGAGCTCCTCGCCGCCGTGGACAGACTTCGCGATTACCTGCGCGAGCTGGCACCCCAGACACGGCGCTTTCTCGTGGAGTCCGCAGAATGCACGGCACGTTGCTGGACCCGCCCCGATCAGAGCATCTGGGAGATCCGCGACGAGCCGCGCCACTATCTATATTCCAAATTGATGTGCTGGGTTGCCCTGGACCGGGCCATCTCCCTTGCGGACTTTCTCGACGCCGGAGAACGAGTGGAGCGATGGCGCTCCATTCGCGCCCGCATCCGAAAAACCATCCTCGATCAAGGGTGGAACGACGAACTCGGCGCCTTCACACAGACCCTGGACGGCGACTGTCTCGACGCCGCCAACCTGGTCATCCCCATGGTGGGGTTTCTCCCCGGCGACCACCCCCGGGTTGTCTCCACCATCGACGCCATTGAAGAACACCTCACGGATTCACGAGGCCTGGTCTACCGCTACCTCGCCAACGATGGTCTCCCCGGCGACGAGGGCACCTTCCTGCTATGCACCTTCTGGCTCGCCCAGGCGCGGGCCATGGCGGGCCAAACCGAAAGAGCTCGCCAGATCTTCGAGCGCGCCATCAGCTACTCCAACGACCTGGGCCTCTTCTCCGAGGAAGTCCACCCCGACAGCGGCGAGCTCCTCGGAAACTTTCCCCAGGCCTTCAGCCACATCGGCCTCGTCACCGCCGCCTGGGCCATCCATCAAGCCGAGTCCTCGGCGCCAGCCTCTTATCCCACCCTCCACCAATGAATATCGTTATTCGCCGGCAATCGGCGCGTCTCCACATGGTCGAAGCCATGGCTCTTTGCCACCTCATCGACCTCTTCGAAGACCCTCAATCCACTGCCCGTATTGCGGGCCTTTAGATGACCATCGAAGCCCTCGTTCGACGGTTCTAGCCTTCGCCCCCGGTAGCGATACGGCCCGTAGAGGATCACCAGCCCCCCATCGGTCAGCATCTTCGCGGCGTGAAGAAACAGCCTGTCCACCGCCTCCCAGGGCGCGATGTGAATGACGTTGATCGCCACCACCGCGTCCGCTTCATCTACCGGTACTTCGTCGTCGAAGAGGTCAAACTCACGCGGCTCATTCAGGTTGTCGAGCCCTGCATCGCGCCGCCAGGCCCGGACGCTGTCCAGAGCTGGCGGCCGGTCCGTGGGCTGCCACTTCATCTGGGGAAATCGTCCTGCGAACGCCACGGCATGCTGGCCCGTCCCGCTTCCCACTTCCAGCACTTTCGCACCTTCCGAAAGAAGTTCAGCCAGCACGTCGCCGATGGGTTCTCGATTTCTCTCGCATGCCTTCGAATATCGCTTCGTCATCTTCTTTCTCACTCTTCAGTCCGTTTCTCCCCCGGCATCTTCCCGGTGCAGGGGTCGCTCTCCACCACGGTGCGATGCGTTCGCTTGTCGCACTTCCACCGCTCCGATTACAGTGAAGCCTCTTCGGATCCTCATTCGCATATGCTGACAGACGAGCAACCCATGGAACATCAGCCCGGCGACGTGATCGACAAACGCTTCGAAATCGTCGAGGTCCTGGGACGGGGCCATCTCGCCACCACCTACGCGGCAGCGGCTCTCGACACCGGCCGAGAAGTCGTCATCAAGCATATGGATCTGGTGCGTGTCGACAACTGGGAGGCCGTCAAGCTTTTCCAGCGCGAAAGCGACACCCTTCGCCAACTCGACCACCCTTCCATTCCCAACTACGTCGACTTCATCACCTACGATGATGGCCAGGTCTCCTACCTCGTCCAGGAGTTGGCCCCCGGTGCCGACCTCGAGCGGATCCTGCGCGCTCAGGGCCGCTTCGACGAACAGATGGTACGCCACGTCGCCGAACAGGCCCTGGAGATCCTCGTCTATCTGGGAAGCCGTCGCCCTCCCGTCATCCACCGCGACATCAAACCGGAAAATCTCCTCCTCGACGAAGACGACCGCCTCTACCTCGTCGACTTCGGCGCCGTGCGAGACCGGGCTCGGCGGGCCAGCGAGCGCAGCCAGACCATGGCTGGTACCATGGGTTATATGGCCCCCGAGCAGTTGCGCGGACGCGCCATCGTCGCCTCCGATCTCTACGCCCTGGGCATGACCCTCATCCATCTCCTCACCGGCGAGCATCCCAACGAGTTTACGGACCACCAGATGCGGGTCGATTTTCAGGATCGTGTCGACGCCTCCCCCGCATTTTGCGCCTTCTTGACGCGCCTCGTCGAACCGATGCCAGACGATCGCTTCACCTCGGCTCGGGAGGCTCTCTCCGCTCTGACTTCGCCCCTTCCTCCCCCGACGACAGGCCTCGAGAGAAAGCCCTCTTCTGATTTCGTCGCCGAACACGCCCTCCCTGACGACCGGGAGGTGCGCTTCCATCTCCTCGAAATGTCCTACGAAACCGGGAGCGAGGCGGCGAAGGATTGGGTTCGAGATACCTTTGACACTCAGGGGGCACGTCTGCATTGGCTCAATTTCGTCTCGAATATTGCAAAGCGACGCTCCGAGGCAAAGCGAGTCAGCCACCTCGAGGTCGACGACGACGACGAAATCGTCGTCGACCTCGACGGAGAGTCACTCTGGAAGAATGTGATCGGCTACGTCGTCTTCGCCCTTGTCATCGCCGCCGTCGGTTCGGTGATCTTCGTCGCCGGAGACCCTTTTCTGGGACGATTTTGGTTCGTCTTTGCCGATGATTGGCTTGCTCGCTCCGGCTTGTGGTTTGGCGCCTTCCTATTGCTCGGCATCTTCTTCGGGTTCGTTGCTCGAGCCCATCCGATGCGAATTCACCTCGCCGACGGACAATGCACCCTGACCCGATCCAAAAGCGGCGAAGTGCGGTGGCGGGGTAACCCCAGGGATCTCGACATATACGTCAACATCAGCGACGAGGGAAAACCGACGATCCGGTTTCAGACGACGCAACGGATGGAGTACTTCCACATCACGGAGCACCCGGACGACCTCTTCCCAATTCTTCGCCTGCGCGAAGTGGCCCACCCTGACTCTTCCGACAACAAGCCCTTCACCGTCTCCGACGCCACCGGCGGCGACACCTCACCCGACGACGGCCGTCGCCGCATCAGCGACGACCGCCACGAGGAGGCTGTGCAGGTAGACTCCACGGAGGAACCGATCTGGTAACCCGTGAAGAAGTCATCACCTCACTCGATGACCAACTCTCCACCGCCACCGTCAGAGCCGGACTCCCTTTCGTCCCACTCCAATTCGAACTCCAGACTCAATTCGCCAGAACCTAGCCTCGGCCCCTCTCGCTCCACCTCGACCTCAAATGTCACCCGGTTGGGCGGGTCCACCGTCACCTCCTGTTTCCCCGACTTCAACGTGATCGGAGTTCCGGCCTCCAAAGAGTCGGCCACAGAACGCAAATAAGCGGCGATCTCAGCGCGGGTGAATTTGCTCTCACTCTTGAACAGCGTCACTTCAGGCATCTTCCTACCTCCAATAGATCGGTCTGAACGGGCGTATGGGCTCCCCAGACGATATACGCCAATTTTCGAGCCCGGGCCAATCCTAAGCAGCCCTTTCGTTCGGACCAGTCTCAAATGTCAATTTTGCGTCGTGCTCTCCCTACAAAATAGTTACAGTGTCGAAGGGATACCGGCATGTCCGGTATTCGCTCAGAAAATCTCTCCACACCTGGAGGTCGGTCATGGGATTCGGGAAATCACGGCGAGCGTTTATCGCCTCTACTCTGGCATGGATCGTTTTCATCCTCCCTTCCCGGGCATGGGCCCAATTGGAGGAGTTGGACTTTGTTATGAGTCCGGACCCCGAGGACACCTCCCCCGCAGGGGCAGATCACGCCGCCGCCACAGAGGCCAAAGTCGTCGTCGATCTGTCCAACGTCGAGATCACGGACGTTCTCATCTCCCTGGCCATCCTCGGGAGCGGAATTTGCATCGCCTGGCTGGTCTTTCACGGCCTTCGCAAGGTGGCCAAAATCCTCCAGAACAGTCGCTTTCAACTCAACGATCTCGTTCCCCGCACCCTGGCCGCTCCGGCGGCGGTGTGCATTTCCCTTTTGTCGCTGCATTATGCTCTGTTTCGCATCGACGAGATCCGCCAGGCTTTTGACAAGTGGGACGGACTTCGCGAGGCCTCGATCGTCCTGACTGCGACCTGGATCGGTGCCAGTCTCATCAAGAATCTCTTGAGCAATTATATCCTTCCCTACGCTCAGAAAACGGAGACCGACGTCGACGAACGCATCGTGCGCGTCCTCGATCTAGTGGCGGTCTATCTGATCTGGACTGGAGGGATCCTGATCTCATTGCGCTCCGTAGGTATCGAGATCACCGCCTTTCTGGCCTCCATGGGAATCATCGGCCTCGCCGTCGCTCTGGCCGCAAAGACCGTCCTCTCCAATGTCCTCGCCGGCGTCACCCTTACGGCCGACCCCAATATTGAACTCGGTAACCGTGTCGAAGTCCTCGGGTTTCGAGGCGATGTAGAGCGCATCAACATCCACAAGACCGTGGTCCGCACCCGCGATAACCTCCTGGTCAGCATCCCCAACGACGTCCTCGCCAAAGAGGTCGTCGTCAACTGGGATCTACCCAACACCCGCACCCGCGTCGAACTCCCCATCGGCGTCGGCTACGACACCGACCTCGATCACGCCACGGATGTCATCATGGAAGCGCTCCAGGACGTCTCCCATCGATTCGCCGACGATCGCGAGCCCGAGGTGGTCCTCGACGCCTTTGGCGACGACGCACTGATTCTCAACATCCTCGTCTGGCTCGACAAGCCGCGCCGAGTCTACCGCGTTCGAGACGTGGTCTACCGACGCGTCCTCGAGCGATTCCGCGAAGAAGAAATCGACATCCCCTTTCCGCAACGCGTCATCCACCACGCCTCCACCCCAGACGACGCAAGTCCCGATGGAGCCTCCACTTCGAAGCCCACAAAACTGGCCGCCACAGCCAAGGAGTAATTCAACCACTCAAAACGACGGTGGTGCATCCTCCACGTCGTCGGCCAGTACCCACCAAGAAGCTTCTCCCGTGTCGAGAAGTACGGCCAAGGACACCATATATAATTCACTGCCTTGTCGGCCGACAAATACTGATCGATCCGGCGCCAGCGCGACGTAGCTGAAGGCATCCTCAAACCACAACATCGGCTCCTCTGCGCCGGTCACGTCGAACAGCGCCACATTTCCTCCTGGCACGACGACCAACAGCATGTTCTCTGTCAACCACTCCATGTCCCTGGCAAAATTGTAGCTCAGCCCAAGATCTCCCTCTTCGGCTACCACGTTTCGGCCCTCCAGTTCGGGCGTCTGGAAAGTCGTCACGTAGGCCTCGTCGTAACTATGCCCACACAGACGTTCGACAAGGGCCACCTGTTGGCCATCGAAATGACTTCGTATTGGTGAATTCGAGGAACATCCCAGGGGATAGACCTCCAAACTCTCCAACTGATCTACTGCCATTGGCATCTGCGATGAGACCATATTTCCACTCGCATTCATGCCGCTCTGGTGGATGGAAAACCAGATCCGACCGCCGAGGCCCCCCGTCGAATCCTCCACCCGTAATGTTGCCGTCTCCGTGTCCACTTCCAGCGGTGGAATCAACTCATGCGTCCCCGCACCGGCAGCGTCAACGAAATAGGCCGCATGGGTGTGATGCGTTGCATAATCCGGGTCTGGCACTCTCGCTGTAATAATGATGCCCGTTCGGTCTCGGAGCATACGAAAGCTATGGATCTCCGTGGGATGTTCGTACAACACCCGTCGTGAAACACTCGGCTCGTTTGAATGGGGCCCTATGATTTGCAGCGCTGTCAACTGATTGGACCCGGACTGGTATACCAATTCATCGAATCCAAACGTCGGTGGCTCCTGCGGTGTGCTGTTATTCGTCCCCGGATTCTGGTGATTTTCTCCCGAATCTAAATTCTCCGAATTCTGATTTTTCGTCTCCTCATTTTCGGAGTTCCCAGCCAATCCATCGGTTCCGTTGTCGTCACCACATCCCGCAATTCCCAACATCAATATCAACGCCGTAGTGATGACGACGACCACTCGACCCGTTGTATTCAACCCTGTCATCTCAGCCTCCCAATCTGAAGTATAGGTCATTCTCCTCTATACTGTTGTCGACGGATCGCCCCCTTTTTTTGCGTCCAACCATCGAACCCATCTCGACGATCGCGCCCCCCAACACCACAAACCACTGAAACCCCAAGGACTTCCGGTGCTCCGCACTCCACAAAAAAAATTTGCTACCCCCGTTGAACTCGGTTGTTCAATTCGTCGTTCGATCTCTATCCCCCAGATCCAGCCTCTCGTAGTTGATCACATCTGGTGCTCACTGGCGACTGCGCAAGCTATCAACCGTACAAGGTGGACGTCATCGCCCGCTGCCTCGAACAGTCCATCGCCCCTCCCGCCAGCTACATGGGTCGAAATCAGCGCAACCCGCTGCATACCTCATCGATCCTCAGCGCCCCTTGCCCAGAACTCTTGAGTCTATCCTGCTTCAGCCCTCAACGGATCTACGTTCCGCCTCCTATGCTCGGCGAACGCCTCAAGTCCCACAAAACGTCGCCGGGACGCGCTCTTCGGGCTTCGGCGGCCGCGCAAACGCCTCGAATTCCTCCCGGTACTCGAAGGGCTCCGTCAACACCTCCAGAAGGGTATGAAAACGCTCGTAATCCCCCTCCTCCACGGCGTCGTCCAGCGCCGCCGCCACGAGGTGGTTTCGCGGAATGAACGCCGGGTTCTCAACGGCCATCGCCCGCCGGCGCTCTTCCTCTGTTGCACTGTCCTCACTGAGCCTTTCGCGCCACCGCTCAATCCACTCGTCGAAGGCATCGGGCAATTCGAAGATCGCCGGCACCTCCTGTTCACCGTCGACGATCTCGGTGAGCCCGCGAAAGGTGAGCGTGAAGTCCGACTCATTCTCGGCCATCAACTCCAGCAGATCCTCCATCAGCGGCCAGTCACGGTCGCGATACTCCTCAAAGCCCAATTTACGGGCCATTCCCTGGCGAAAGGCGATGCGAAACCTCTCCGGAAACTCGTCGATCACTGCCTGCGCTTGCTCCAGGAAATCCTCCCTCTCTTCTTTGTCGACCCCCACCATCAGGGCCTGTGCGAATTGCGCCAGATTCCACTGCGCGATCACCGGTTGATTTCCGTAGGCATATCTTCCGAAGCGGTCGATGGAGCTGTACACCGTCTGCGGGTCGTATTCGTTCATATAGGCGCAGGGCCCATAATCGACGGTCTCTCCCGAGACGAGCATATTGTCCGTATTCATCACCCCGTGGATAAATCCCAGAAGCTGCCACTTCGCCACCAACGTCGCCTGCCGCCGGGCCACTTCGCGAAGCAAGTCCATCGACGAGCCCTCTTCCACCTGCGGATAGTGCCTCCCAAGGGTGTAGTCCACCAGAACCTCCAGAGCCTCCGCATCCCCCTGTGAGGCGAAATATTCGAAGGTGCCCACCCGGATATGACTTTTCGCAACCCGAACCAATACGGCGCCCGGAAGGCTGCGCTCGCGCAGCACTTTCTCTCCCGTCGTCGCCGCCGCCAGAGCCCTCGTCGTCGGTATTCCAAGCGCCGCCATCGACTCCGCCACCAGGTATTCTCTCAACACCGGCCCCAGCGGCGCCCGCCCGTCGCCCTGTCGCGAATAGGGCGTGCGTCCCGAGCCCTTTAGCTGCACGTCGAAGCGCTGCCCCTCTTCATCGACCACCTCACCAACGAGCACGGCACGCCCGTCGCCGAGTCGCGGAACCCAATTGCCGAATTGATGCCCCGCATAGACCAGCGCAATGGGCTCACTTCCGTCGAGCAGTCGATTTCCGACGATGAACTCCGCCCCCGCCTCGCTTCGAAGCCAGCTCGCATCGAACCCCAACTGCCGGGCCAACTCCTCGTTGACCACCACCGTCTTCGGATCGGCCACCGGTTGTGGCTCCACGCGTGAATAAAAGCGCTCCGGAAGCTTGGCGTAGGTATTGTCGAAGGTGATCTCCATCCTTTTCCTTACTCTGATGCTGACACCGAGAAACGGCGGTCAATTTGATGCTGCGGACTCAATCACTCGTCGAAGCTATGCACGTCCGCGGAGAATCCCGACGGGCCCCTGGATTCATCACCATTATCCTCCCCACCGGAAACATAATCCTCGCCACCGGCACCAGGCTCACCGATGTCGAACGACACGTCGCTTACCTCCACTTCCGAGTCTTCGTATAGCACGCCCACCGATGGGCCCCCCATACCTCCGGCGCCGCCACCTCCCGCACCGCCTTGAGCTCCCTTTCCACCGTCTCCGCCGTGATACTCGTCCCCACCTGCACCCTCCCCGCCACTACCACCATCGCCACCATCACCTCCGGCACCTCCGTCACCACCGGCACCACCATCAGCGGTTGTAATCGTGCAATCGCTGAGGGTCACCGACGCCCTCAGAGCCATCACTCCTACCGATGCCCCTCCCCATTGGCCCCCTTCTCCGCCTTCCCCGCCGCAACCGCCGGCCCCCCCGCCTCCGCCCCCTCCGCCAGAATCAAAATGACAATTCGGATCGTCGGTCGGGGCCCAGGCTCCGCCGCCTCCGCCACCTCCACCCCCGCTACCATTCTGACCGACTTCTCCATCGCCTCCTGGCGATCCGTAATAAAAGAGTTCCAGCCCCTCCGAACTCAGGCCCGACGTCGCCGCTGCAGAGCCTCCGTCAGTACCACTCGCATCGGTCACCGCGTCCGCACCGTCATTCGCATCAGTGGTCGCGTCGTCTCCGTCGCTGCCCTTGGGATACAGGACGAATCCACCGTCGTCACAATTCGCCTCCGAACCGGAACCACCCGAGCCGCCACCGTCTCCCTGCCCTTCATCTCCTTCTTTTCCCTGGGAAAACACTTGAACGCCATCGGCTTCCCCACCCTCGCCGCCGGCCCCCCCATTATAGCCGCCTTCACAGGCCGCTTCTCCTCCACTACCTCCATCCCTGCCATCCCCATCGCCGCCCTCTCCTCCGGGCTCACCCTCCGCCCCATCTTCTCCCCTCGCGCCGGCCATTCCCTTCCCGGCGATGAGCACGGAGTGCACAATATCGATATGTGCTACCTCGGAAGAACCCCGGGTATTATAAAGCGTGATCGCCACTGACGATCCCGCCTTGCCATCTTCCTCAGGCGCATCATCGGCCACGATGGTCAACATCTGAAGCTCCATCGACTCCTCGATGCCCCGAATCACCACCGGTCGATTGCCCCCGTCGACCCCGACACCGCTGATCACCGTCTCCCCCGTAGTTTCATCGCGTTCCCAATCTCCCGAATTCGATTCTTTATATCCTCCGTAAATACTGACCGCCTCCTCGATGACGATGACCTCCTGATAAACACCGGCCTCCACATAGATATGATCTCGGTCCTCGTCTGCCCCTGCCTCCTCAATGGCTTTCCCTATCGACTTAAACGGCCGCACCATGGTGCCGCTGTTATCGTCGCTTCCAACGCTATTGGATACAAAAATTGCCCGTGAGGCATCGCCATCGACGCCGTCGCAATTTTCGTCCGTAAAATTGATCGGATCCGGCATATCTACCGGTGCACAGTCACAGCGCGACGCCGGATCATCTTCGTCCTCTCGAGTATAACCGTCCGTACATTCACACCAGTAGTCGTCCTCCGTAGTCTGACAACTCCCCTGCTCCCCGCAGTCGAGCACTTCGCATTGCGAAATACAGCGATTATCGGTGCGGCAAAACTCCGACCCCCTACAGTCGTTGTCGATCAGGCACTCGATGCATTCTCCGTCGTAGCAGACTCCGTCGTCGCAATCCCCGTCCGAAAGGCACTGCCTACACTTCCCCTCGAGGCAATAGACATCTTCATCTGCCGTACAATCACTGGCCGTCACACACTCGTGCTGAGCTCCATTCTCTTCCTCCTCTTCCTCCGCCGTCAGGGCGTCGATGATCCCACATCCAGAGCCGAGGAGGACGCTCAACGCCATCGAAACGCCCACCAGAACTCTGAGAAGGTACTGCCTCGTCTGCGTCATCGAACCTTCCTTATCTCGTAGTGCTAGTGGTACTCGACAGAAGTCTTAAACCACTCTTCGCCGGTCCTGAACGACGATCTCTTTGTCGTCTATGCTCGACGATGCACAAGCATCGCCTCACTTCGACGACTTCGACCTCGTCGCTCAGTCCTCGCCGAATAC
>SLPW01000089.1 GCA_007131755.1 Myxococcales bacterium
CGATGCCGAGGTCGATGCCGAGGTCGATGCCGAGGTCGATGCCGAGGTCGATGCCGAGGTCGATGCCGAGGTCGATGCCGAGGTCGATGCCGATGCCGATGCCGAGGTCGAGGTCGAGGTCGAGGTCGAGGTCGATGCCGAGGTCGAGGTCGAGGTCGAGGTCGAGGTCGAGCCCGATTTCGGCCTAAGAATCTGGGGGCATGCATCAATCCTACTGGTTATTCCAAGAACTTATGCGTAATTCAGAGCCGTCGGCGGGGAGGTGGCCGCGAGTGCTTTCTACGAGCGGTCGGAGGGGACACCGAGTAAGCTACTCACGTTGATAGCCCCACGGTTACCCCCTCCGCCTCGCGCTGTACGGCGCGCTCGGCACCTCCCCGCGTTGGATTCGATAGTTTGCGCAAGCAACCAATACCGAAAGATGATCGATGGACTGCCACTCAAACCCCGGGGCATCCTGAAACGGCGGATGGCCCCGGGCTACGGGTCGAGCGATGGGCGTTGGTCGGCCTGCGACGTCCATCCCCGTGTATCTCCCTTGCTTTTGCTGCATTGGTCGATGTGAGTGGGAGGATTGGCCCCGCAGCGACAAAAGTTGTATGGTCGGTGGTAGGGATGTCAACCAATGGAAAACTTGAGCTGGAGTGGTTTATGAAACGCCTAACAGGGAAGTTCAAGATATGGACGGCGCTATTTGCCATGGCGGGATTGATGGTGGGGCTCGCTCCTGCGTCGGCGATGGCGGAAGACGCGAAGGAAATGAGGCCGTTGGAGTTGACCCCCCCGCCTCAGATCGCACAGGACCTCGAGGACGACGTTCGAGAAGGGGCGCTGATTGCCGGCTCGCCGGCGGCGTCGGGAGGTGCGGGAGGGAGGACGTTTCTGGCCCTGTCCGGGGGCGTAAAGGCCGGGCCCACGGGAGTTGCGGGATATGGGTTCGACAATAATTCGGTCATTACGGATCACCAGGGCAACCCGGTGATGTTCCAGAACGCCGAATATTACGGACACGGAGGTGTGGGCGGAGCGGCGGGGTTGTACGCCGAAGCACGACTGAGCGAGTTCATCGGCCTCGAATTGGGCATCAACCGCACGAGAAATACGGCCTGGGGCCATGAGGACAAAAATCACGCCGGCACGGGGGTTACGCTGACCCGCATCGAGAGTCGTCAGGTCACGTGGTCGACTCATGTGCCGATTCTGGTAAAGGGCGTCATTCCGTCCGACACGGCGCGACCTTTCTTGGCCGGAGGCATCGAGATCGTCTCCCAGACGGACAGCATGCTGGAATACGACGAGGATCCACAGGCGGCCCCGGCTAGCCCGGATTATATCGACCTTCTCAATGAGCGAAATCAGATCGAGACGACGACCTACCCGCTTTTGGTGGCGGCCCTGGGCGTGGAAGTCTTGGCCGGTCCCTTTGTCATCCCCTTCGAAGTTCGCCTGGGGTACGCGTTGGGTCACGATCGAAACGACCCGGATTCGCGGGCCTGGTATGACAGCAGCGCTGATGAGATTCATTATGACGGCGTGTTCATGAGTCATTTCGCGGTATTTACGGGATTGATGTACGAGTTCGACTTCATTCCTTGAGCACCCCGGTCGGTGCCACGCCCTTGTGCGAAAGCTCGTGTTGACGTACAGATTCTCCACCAAATGCGCTAAGCTATTCATCCAGAACCCGATAAGGGAGAATCCATGAGCTATCAGAACGTCAAGGAATTTTCGCAGGTGCCCTCGGACTACGTGCCCGGCGACGGTGAGCTGCGGGCCGTGCTCCACACCAATCACGGTGATATCGAGATCCGTCTCTTCGAGAATCGGGCGCCGAAGACGGTGGCCAATTTCGTGGGGCTGGCCACGGGGCAGCGAGAATATCAAGATCTGGAGACCTTTGAGCAGACCACCGGTCCCTTTTACGATGGGGTGATCTTCCACCGCATCATCTCGGGCTTCATGCTCCAGGGCGGGGACCCCACGGGGACTGGTCGTGGGGGGCCGGGATATAAATTCGCCGACGAATTTCACCCCGAGCTTCGCCACGACGCTGCCGGAAAGTTGTCCATGGCTAACGCCGGGCCCAATACCAACGGAAGTCAATTCTTCATCACTCTGGGGCCCACGCCTCATCTCAACGATCGCCACGCCGTCTTTGGCGAGGTCGTCGAGGGGATGGACGTGGTCCAACAGATCGGCCAGGTTGCGACGGACGGAAGCGATCGTCCCCACGAACC
This sequence comes from Myxococcales bacterium, assembly GCA_007131755.1. Taxonomy (GTDB): domain Bacteria; phylum Myxococcota_A; class Bradymonadia; order Bradymonadales; family Bradymonadaceae; genus SLJM01. The sequence goes on from SLPW01000089.1 coordinate 2,238, forward strand.
GGTGGTGATGGAGAGAGTCGAGGTCAAGCGCGTATGAAGAAGGAGCTGGCAGTTGGGCTGGCCTTTTGTGCCATCGTGACGGCGGCAGTGATGCCGTCGTCGGCCCAGGCCCTGGATCTGGACGAAGTGGAAGTGGGCGTGGTCACCGGGGCGAGCTGGAATATCCTCGGTGAGCCCCTGGATCCGGCGGACTCATATACCTTTTTGTGGGGTTCGGCCTTTACGGGGCCCGGGGCGTTGTTCGGGGCAAATGCAGTATTGGAGCTCGCCGAGGTGGAAGGGGCGTCCATCGCCCTTAGCGCCGACCTATTATACGGGTACCATCGGGGTACGGGATACGCCGATCACCAATACGGGGGACGCATCGACGTGCAATTGAGCACCCACGTGCTCAGATTTCCCCTGATGCTGCGGGTCAAGAATGCGGCAACGGAGACCGGGCCCACCCTGGGGGTGGGCGTGGAGCCCATCTTCGGAATCAGAAGCGCGGCCACCGTGGAGTTGACGGGCCTCGACCATCCGGTGTTGCCTGTCTATACGACGCCCACGGCGACGGTGGCCGGAGTGGTGGAGTTGGGATTCGATATCGACCTCGACGACTATATCGTGCCCCTGGGAGCGAGGGTGTCCTTGAATCCCTTTATGCCGGCGTCGACGGAGGAGCGCTTCGACGGCTTTTCGTCGCCCGAAAGTCCCGGGGAGTACCAGGTGGGATTCGACGTCCAATTCATGTTGACCGCCGGAGTGCGTTGGGATCTGAATTGACGGGAAGATGCCGGGGGATCGGGGCGTTGATTGTGGGGAGGTGGATTGATGCCCGTTCGACATATTCGAAATGCAATCGGGGAGGCCGGCTCGCTGCTACTCTATGCGGGATGCAGTGTGTTGGGAGCGGTCCTTCAGCCCGAGCCCCATCTGCGCGGGGAGAGGCGACCCGTGGTATTGGTTCCCGGATTTCTGGGCCGGGGACTGGCCTTTAGCCGGCTGAAGCGGGCCTTGGCGAAGGAGGGATATCCCGTCTATATCGCCGATCTCGGATTCGGCGTGGGCTGTATCGAGGAGAAGGGGCGGCTGTTGGAAGAACTCGTCATAGAGCACGAGTTGGAGGACTTTTATGTCATCGGCCACTCCATGGGCGGACTCATCGCCATGTCGATGAGTGACGAGGTGCGCAGAAAGGTGCGCCACTTCATCACCATGGGGACCACTTTTCACGGAGCGGTGTTGAGCTATCTCTTCCCCCTCTTTCCGGCAGCCCGTCAGCTCAATCCGGACTCCAGGCTGGTGCGCCGCATCGCGGAGCGGGCGCGGGCCCACGACAATATCACGAGCGTTATCGCCGAATGGGACGAGATCGCCCTTCCCGTCGATTCCTGCAGGGTCGAGGGATGCGAGGAGGTGACAGGCGTTGCCGGGCACGCGCAGTTGATCCTGCGCTCGTCGGCGATTGAGCAGTTGGTGTGTTTGGTTGATGAACTCGAAGCTGGATAATCATCTATCCAAAACTGGAGTCACGCCGTGGCGACGGTGTGGCGAGATGCAAGGCGTTGCGAAATCCCACGGCCGGGCAGAGCTTTCGACAATTTTTTGAAAGCGTCGTGGCAAATCTGATGGCGTCGTCTCAGGCGCTGCCACTGAAGGGGGGATGCAGCACCCGTTTCGGGCAGCCCGCGTACGGCGTTCTTCAACTCCGAAAGGGCATCGCGAAGAGGTCGCAACGGGGGTGGGGCGTAGTCCAGGGAGCTTATCCCCTGGGCGATGAGTTCGTCGATCTGGACCACGAATCGCATCAGAAGCGCGCGGGCGGCCGGGTCGCCGTTGAGTTCGCGAAGAAAGGTGCCCATGGCGGCGAGGCGGGCGTTGACTTCGACCTGCATGTCTTCGGTGGTTGAGACGGTTACTGCATACATCGTCATGCTCCATCTTCGTGGATTCATCCATTCTGAAACAAAGACAATGCAGGATATATGCCAGCGCCCATCGGCGGTGGATGATCGATGTGCAGAGAGTTCAACCGCAGGCAAGCCTTGGCTGCCGAGGATTTCGGCCGCGCCGTAGGCGGCCGACGTGAATAGCCACGTGGCCTTCGGCCCGTGATGGGCGTTGGGTTACCGGCACACTTCGACCCCACCGCCGTAGATGACCCGCACCATCGTCCCCACGAGCACAAGGCCCGTGGCTGTCTCAGTCAGGCGCGGACAGCGCGCCTGAGATGCTCGGGAGCACAAGGCGTCCCTGCGCGGAGGTATGTCGATGTGGGGAGAGGTTCTCGGGAGAACGCTTACGGTCGTCCCAGGCCCGTCGCCCGGCGAAGCCGCTCCATGACCTCTTCGACGATGGGGCGTACGCGCTGGGTGCCGTCGCTGAGCACCTTTTCGAGGTATGCCTCGTCGTCTTTGATGGACTCGTATTTTTCGCGGGGAGTGGCGAAGGTGGACTCCAGCTTTTCGAAGAGAGCCTGTTTTGCGTGGCCGTAGCCGTAGCCTCCGGCGCGGTAATTCTGTTCCATCTGGGCCACCTCTTCGTCGGTGGCCACCAATTTGTAGAGGTCGACGACGGTGCAGGTGTCCGGATCTTTGGGGGCCTCCAGGGGGGTGGAGTCGGTCTCGATCTTCATGCACTGCTTGCGCAGCTTCTTCGACGTAGCCAGGGGCTCGATGAGGTTGTCGTAGGACTTCGACATCTTGCGACCGTCGATGCCGGGGACGGTGGCCACTTCCTTTCGGACCTTGGCCTCCGGAAGTTTGAGGAAGTTTCCGCCGAAGGCGCTGTTGAACTTCTGGGCCATGTCTCGCGTCATCTCCAGGTGCTGGACCTGGTCGGCGCCGACGGGGACCACGTCGGAGTCGTAGATGAGGATGTCGCTGGCCATGAGCACGGGATAGGCAAAGATTCCGTGGTTGATGGACTTGTCCTCTCCGCGGTCGATGGCTGCCTTATAGGCGTGGGCGCGCTCCAGAAGTCCCATATGGGTGACGCAACTGAGCATCCAGGTCAGCTCCGTGACCTCCGGGATATCCGATTGTCGAAAAAAGGCGGTGCGCTCCGGGTCGAGACCGTAGGCCAGAAAATAGGCCGTGATCTGGTAGACCTTCTGTCGCATCACCGTCGGATCTTTGACGGTGGTCAGGGCGTGGTAGTCGGCGACGAAATAGAAGGCGTCGTACTCCTCCTGAAGCGCGATGGCCGGCTGGATCATGCCCAGCACATTTCCCAGATGTGGGGTACCCGTGGGCTTGATCCCGGAGAGGCTTCGCTTCGGTTTCGACATGAGATGCTCCTTGCGTTCGAAATTGCTCTACAGACGGAATATCGGTAACACAGCGATCATTCCCGTTCCAGTAGAGGGTGATGATCGGTTTGTAGTTCCTCTGGCCCCGGCCCTGGCCCTGGCCCGAAGTAACCCGTACCTTCGCCCCTGCCCTTGTACTCGCCCGCAGTTTTGGAGTGGACAAAGGCGGGCCCGGGCCTGGGCGAGGGCCGGGGCCTGGGAAAGGCCGTGCATGGTTTACATTCGCAGCGATTCCCTACAGAATGCGCCGGAAAATCGGCCTGTGTCTAACACACACTTTATCTCATCAGGACAATAAGCGATGGCCTCGAAGAAGGACGAAAAAAAGTCTCCCGAAGCTCCGGGGATGAAGAAGAGAACGACGCCGAAGGGCAAAGAGGAGCAGAAGGATTCGCCGAAGGAAGAGGGCGTGGTGCGTGCCCCCGAGGCGCCGACGACGGCTCCCAACGCGCCTGCGAAGTCCGATGGGAAAGCCCCGGTTGGCGGGCGGCGGGTGGTGGATCCGAAGAAGGCCGAGGCGGAGGCCAAGAAGAGGGCCGAGGCCGAAAAAAAGGCCCGCAAAAAGGCTCTTCGCAGCAAGCCCAAGAAGAGCGACAAAGGAGTGGGGTCGGAGGATCCGGGCTTTCGCTTCGGCGACGCCGACGCCACGATGGACGATTTCGCCGCCATGCTCGAGGGAGAAGCCGGGGCGGTGCCGGATCGGCGGCGTTTCGATCTGGGCGACACCGTCGAGGGAGAGGTGGTGACCGTTGGTGAGCGCTATATCTTCGTCGATATCGGTCGACCCGACGAGGCCATCGTCGAGCGGGGTCAATTCGAGGACGAAGAGGGGAATCTGGAATTAGAGGTCGGCCAAAGACGCGAGTTCTACGTCGTCGGATTCAGCGACGGCATCGAGCTCGGAAAGGAGCTGGGCGAAAGCGACAATAGCATGGAGGCCGTGGAGGCGGCCTTTGCCTCCGGAGCCCCCATCAGCGGTACCGTCAAGGGCACCAATAAGGGAGGTTTCGAGGTCAACGTCGCCGGCGTCGATGCTTTCTGTCCCATCAGTCAGATCGAGTTGGGATATACGGAGGAGCCGGATATTCACGTTGGAAATACCTATACCTTCGAGGTCTCCGAGATTAAGGACGACGGTCGCACCGTGGTGGTCAGCCGAACGGCGCTTCTGGAGCGCCAGCGCCAGGCCCAGCGCGAGGAGACCCTGGAGCGCCTGAAGGTGGGCGCCGAGGTCGAGGGCGTGGTCACCCGGGTGGCCGACTTCGGAGCCTTCGTCGATATCGGTGGGGTCGAGGGGTTGGTGCACGTCTCGGAGCTGAGCCACGTCTATCACGAAAGCCCCACGGAAGTCGTCAGTGAGGGCGACACCGTCACCGTCCAGATCATGAATATCGACGAGGGAGACAAAAGAAGCGATTCGCTGCGTATTGGCCTGAGCATGAAGGCCACCCAGGACGATCCCTGGATGGTGGTCAACGAGAAATTCGCCGTCGGGGAGAATATCGTGGGAACCGTGGTTCGCCTGACGACCTTCGGCGCCTTCGTGGAGATCTTGCCCGGCGTGGAGGGGTTGGTCCACGTCTCGGAGATGAGTCGGACCCGACACGTGGCCACCCCCGATCAGGTGGTGGAGGTCGGCGAGGAAGTTCAGGTGGAGATCCAGGACATCGACGTGATGCGGCGGCGCATCAGCCTCAGCATGGCCGCCGCCGAAGACGACCCCTGGAAAGAGGTCAACGACCGCTTCCGCGTGGGAATGGAGGTCGAGGGCACGGTGGCCAATATCGAGGACTTCGGCGCGTTCATCGATCTCGGAAAGGGGATCACTGCCCTGTTGCCGCGAAGCGAGATGAATCTTCCATCGGAGACGACCCCCCATCGAAAATTCAGCAATGGCGAAGCGATCACGACCCGGGTGCTCAATATCGAGCCCGAGCGACGTCGCATGGCGCTGACCCTTCGAGACGCCGCCGAGATCGATCACGGTGACAAGTCCAAGAAGGCGTCAAAGTCGGCGGGCGGCTCGCGCTCTTATTCCGATCCGGGCACCTCCAAGAAGGGAAGCCTCGGGACGTTGGGGGATCTGCTCAAGGCGCGGCAGAAGGATGCCGACTAAGCAGCTAAACCGGGTTTTTCGGAGACGATTGGCTCCCGCCTATCGGCAGTCTCTTGCTCGATCTGCTCAAGGTTCGAGAAGGAAGATGAAATCGACGGTGGGTAGATCGCAGAACCTCAAAACTCTCAAAATAAAAATTGATATTGGGCGCGGGCCAAAAAGCGCTCCGCTTCGCTTTCTTCGAACTCCAGTCCGGATTCGATGTGGAATTTCGAGTGTTGGGCGCGGTGAAAGATCAACAGCCCCGCCGTCGCCTCGTGAAGGCGCTGTGGGGAGTCTAGGTCGGCGTCGACCTGTCCGTAGCGCACAGCGGCGAAGAGGCGCTCCGGAACGAGGAGTGTGCCCACATGGGCCGACCAGCCCAGGCCCTGGGCCGATGATGGTCCTTCGTCAGGTCCAACGCCTCCGGGGGGAACCTGCACGGTCGTGGGGACGGAGACTCCCGGCTCGACGTGGCGAAAAAAGCCCGTCACATGAGCGGAGAGGCGCGACCAGCGCAGGTGGATATCAGAGGTGGCCGAGAAGATGTCGGCTTCGATCGTTTCAAAGCCGGGGCTAAAGCTCCAATCTCGCGAGCTGTTGTCCAGGGCGGCGAACCCACCGACGCCGATGGCGAGGTTGAGCTCATCGGCAGGTTCCACCAGTACCTCCGAGGTCTGGTAGGAGCCAAGAGCGGCGAAGACGACGCGTCCCGTCAAGACATGTCCCGTAGAGTCCGATTGGCCCTGATTGATGCCTTCTCCGTTGAAGATCCCGACGCCATAGCGCAACTGGTCCGTGGGATCGCCGTGGGCCATCACTCCGATATCACGGCCCGTGGTCCACTGGAATTCGTCATTTGCTGCCGAGCGCTCCACGAATTGTTGTCGTGTCGGTGGAAGATGTCGCTCCCAGTTGAAGGGAACGTTGAATTGACCGGCCCTGAGGCGAAATCCGTCGTGGAAGCGATAGGTCACGAACGCGTCGCGCAACGAGGCATCGCGCGAGATATCGGGACGAAGCCGGAAGGTCAGGTCTTCCGATAAGGCCGTTCCCTCGATATTGGGTTGGATACGACGAAAGTAGATGGAGCTTCGATCCGGTTCACCGCGGGCGCTCTCGAATTGATAGCGCAACTGAAAGCGACCCGTAATATGAAGCTTCAATTCCTCGTCGGCCGTGGCAATCGTCAGACCGTCGTCATCGCTGATCGTCCCCGCTTGTGCCTGGGGCTCATTGGCTTCGTCTTCATCGGCGTAGGCCATCGAAGCGCCGAATACGCCCAATGATAAAATGAGAAAGGGGGGAAAGAGGCGGCGAATAGGACAGGTGAGAAGTCTCGACATCAGCATACAACTCGAAAAGAGAATCAGTCAGCAAAAGGATCCGGTGGGTGCGCGGGCTGCCAGCCAGCAATGCGGCCAAGCTGGCCGCGCTCCCGGTGCGAGCGCGGGCTGCCAGCCAGCAATGCGGCCAAGCTGGCCGCGCTCCCGGTGCTCCCGGGAGAACTGAACGCCTACCTATTCGACTTCGTCCAGCGTCCAGCCCAGGGTATGGATGCCGTCGACGTAGTGCATCAGCGCCGGTTCGTCGGGCAGGTCGAGATCGAGCCACTGAAACATCGTATTGGTCTCGATATCGGCCTGTGCCGGGCGAAGTTGCCACTTCGGATGTTGTACTTGTCCGCAGAAAACCCGGCCGTTTTTCGCAGAGTATAGGCAGTAGCGCTCCATCAACCAATATTCGAGCGTTCCCTCTTCGGCTTCACACGCGGGACCGGTGGGGCCGTAAGTGGCCGCGAAGTCGGCGCCCGGAACTCCCCGGTGGGTACGTCGGCTTCGATACGCGACGGTGTCGCCGTCGAGCTCAATGGACATATCGGCGTTGAAATAGGGCAGGTGGAAGAGGGTGCGGGCTCCCGTGACGGCGAGGCGACTGCCGGCGTCGAGGCTGAAGAACCAGACCCCCGGTTTGTCTCCGTCGGCGCTGACGTAGGTGCGTACGTTGAGCTCCGGGAAGGGAAATGAATAGGGCGACCAGGTCAGCCCTCGTGGATGGACGTTGTCCATCTTGAAGGGGATGAGGCTCAACCAGGCGTCGCCGTCGAAGGTATCAAGAGTGAGGCCGTCGGGAATTTTTGGGGCAAGAAGTTCGGGATCGACGGGCCAGTGGGCGGCGAAGAGATAGACCCAGCTCATGGTCATCATCCAGGGCCGGTCGGGAAGGTTCCATGGACGGTGGTCGTGGTCCTCCTCGATGGCAGACCAGTCTATGGCCATGATGGGATGGGGGGCTGAGTACAGACAATGAGCGTCGGTCTTCGGCGAAGGGAGCGCAGCGTCAGGGTCAGGACGCTTGGGCTTCGAGTTCGCTGAGCTTTTCGTGAATCTTGGTGCGCAGTTCGGCGGCCAGGTCGTGCATTTTCAGGGCTTTTTGGAAGGTGTCTTGTGCCGAACCGTGTTGACCCAGGTCCATCTGGCACAATCCGATATGATAGTAGGCAGCAGCAGCGGCTTCGGGGTCGTCTGCAGCAGTCTCGAATTCGTCGATCGCCTCCGTGAGCAGGCCCATATCGCGGTAGGCGACGCCCAATTCGATATTGGAGTTGACGACAGATCCCATATCAAAGGGGTCGTCGTCGTCGACGGGGGTTTGTTCTTCCAGGGAGCTGGGATTGAATTTGCGGGATAGACTGCGGGCGCCAAAGGGATTGTGTTCGGCGGCATCGCCCGAACGGAGTTGCCGGATTTTTTGGCGACGCGCTTCAATGCCGGAATGGTGGGGGTTGTTCTCCTCGAACCTGGTCAACGCTTCTGAGGCCTCCTCGGCCAGCCCTTGTTGGACGAAAAAGTCAATCTCGGCCATCTCTCCCGCGGGATCGTCGGCGCCGAGGTCAAATGCGCCACCGCCGCCGCCTCCGGCATCGAAGAGGTTGTCGAAGAGGTCGTCCGTTTCCACTCCCGAGAATAGTGAGTTGACGTCCGGTCCCTGGACGTCGTCTTCGTCGCCGTCGTCGAGGGATTGGAAATCAGCCTCGTCAATATCGGCATCGTCGTCGATGAGATCCATCTCGACGAATTCGCCGGCGTCGTCGAAGCGAAGCTCGTCGTCAGCGACGATCTGGGAGTCGCTCTCCAGTGACCTGGCAGCGCCGAAGTCATCGAGTTCATCGAGTTCATCGAGTTCATCGAACGCGGCGTCAGAGTCGATGTCCAGCACTTCATCCTTCGTTTCCGGCGACACGGGAGTAACGGCGGAGTCCGACGAAGGTTGAGAGGCCGTATCGAAGGCAAAGTCCGTCGCCTCCTCGACCATAGAATTCATATCCAGACCGCTGAGAGCATCGTCAATTCCCTCCAGGGCGTCGTCGACGAGGCTGGAGCCCAGCTCGTCCTCCTCATGGAGCGAGGGGTCGTCCTCCAGTGAGGAGGGTTCGATGTGGAGGGTGTCGGGCTGTTCGCTCTCTGCGAGATTGACAGGTCCACCATCGAGGTTCTCGACGATATCGCCGGGAGGTTCTGCGTCCAGATCGATCCCCAGCGCCTGGGATCTGGCGTCGACCACGTCGGGAACGGAAGCGATCTCTTGAGCACGTTGCAAATATCCGTGAGCTCTGGACGGGACGTGGGCATGCAGCTCTGCCAGGGAAAGCAGTGTTTCAAAGGCTTCTTCCGTATTGCCCGTCGTTTCGTGGAGCTTGAGCAATTGTTCGTGGGCGTAGATGCTCTCTGGTGCTTGTTCAAGGGCCTGGCTGATGACCTCGGCCGCTTTGTCGTACAATCCGTATTTGAGGAAGACTTCACATTCCTCGAGCATCTGCTGGACTTCAGCATCCGAATCTTCTTCGATGGGCTCGACGGCTTCGATGGGCTCGACGGCTTCGATGGGCTCGACGGCTTCGATGGGCTCGACGGCTTCGATGGGCTCGACGGCTTCGATGGGCTCGACGGCTTCGATGGGCTC
>SLPW01000502.1 GCA_007131755.1 Myxococcales bacterium
GTCACGGCTCGGCATTTCGTAGAATCCGGTGAATTGCGTCGCTTTCCCTTCGACGTCGTACCGGCGGCCGAACTCTTCGCGGCCCGCCGCAACAGCGACGAAGACGAACGCCGCACCCGCGGCGTCATCTACGCCGTACGCCGCCTGGCCCGCCAGATCGAAGAGGAATTGCACGAATTTCGCCGACCATTATGACCATCCCTACTTCGGACCCTGCGCGCCTTGGCCACAGTCGACGTCGCTATTCTTCTTCGTCCTCCCTGGCCGGCTGGCTCAATTCACGAACTGGCGAAAGACGATGGTCCAGAGGCTGAACCTGTATAAAGGGCACACCTTCCTGTCCGTGACAGGTGTTGCACGCCATGGTGAATTCCTCGAATTGTTCCTCAAATGCTTCCCCGTCTTCTGCATCGATGACTTCCTGCAGCGCAGGCACCGCGTCGTCCAGAAACGACCGCGCCGAAGCCTCGCGCCCCGGCCGCCGGACAGTGCCTCGACGAAGCTCACTTTCCAACTTCTCGAGTTGATAGGAGGCGAAGTCCCAATTTTGGTCATCTGCCGCCCAATATAATTCGTTATACCGATATCCTACCCGGCGCATGGACTTGGAGAATCCACCCATCTGACCTTCGATGGCCAGAAATTTTTCGGCGTCCCCATCGGGCATCCATCGATATTCCACATCCTCCTGCGGCTCCTCCTGGGAAGGTGGGGACTCCGGCTGCGATGCGTCGTCTGCCGGGGAATCACAGGCCGCTGCGAAAAGGAGTAGAAAAGCGACGGCAGATAATACGATATGACGAAGCGGCATCGTATGTCCTAAGGTCAGAATGACCAACAGAGGAAATTCACAACGAAAACTGGCTCCCTTTCGACAATAACCTCGTCTACCTTGGCCATCAACTCTTCCCTCGCTGTCACGATGCCCCGATACGTTGTTCTCTTGCCCGTGACCAACTCCGACATACCTCACCTCATCGAAATCTCCCTTCTCGGCGATCGAGGAAATATCCTTGGCCTCGGCCACACCGGACCGTCCTCATCGACCCGCCAATCCTCGTAACGCCCCCTGGAAGAGGGACCGGCAAAAAACTGCACCGCCACGAATCGCTCCGACCCGGCCGTCCATTTCACCTCTGCCTGCGCCGGCAGATACAGGGCCATTCTCCGGCCGACGAGATAACGCTGTTCCCCCACTTTGGCGACGGCATTTCCCGTCAATACATAGACGAATTCCTCGTCGGAGCTGGCAGCTCTCTCATAGGTTCCCCCGGGCTCGAGGCTGAACTCGCCAAGATAACCCCAGTCCCCTTTCTGAATCGGCACCGCCCGAACGTCGGTATTGTCATTGACCAGCGAGTTCACCCGATCGACGTGGGTCACCGTCACTCGATGACCACTCATCTCGGCCACTACAAAGGGCGTCACCAGGGCCACCATGGCCCCTATGGTGGCCGCCGTCAGACAACGTATCCATCCCCCCATCGCTTCCCCCGTCGCGTCGAGTTTGGTTTCGGTGTGTTTCCACAATCTCGACACGCAGAACGCCGATGACCACCTTTCACAATCCCCTTATTCCACTGCAGCCTCGAATAACCACTGCGCCAGAGAATCGCTGAAATCGAGCCCCCGGTTCGTCGGCCGAATCACCGCGCCGGCGCGCTCCATCCATCCCCGCTCCACCAGATCGTCGAGCACGCCCTCGATATGCTCGAAAAGCTCCGCCCCCACGGACTGCCCGAAACGCTCCCGCAGCTCCTCCATATCGATCCCGAACCTCGACCGCGCCCCCAGAAATAGCCGCTCCGCAAGATGATCTTCCGGCGACAGGTCCTCTATCTCTGCCGGCTCGCCAGGGCTTTCCATATACCGATCGTATCGCCGTGGATTTGCCCGCCGGAGGGCAGCCCCGTCCTCGAAAACCCGAAGGCTATGCGCTCCCACGCCCACGCCGAGATAGGGCCTTCCTCGCCAGTACGAGCTATTATGCTCGCTCTCCCCACGGGGCACCGAAAAATTGGAGACCTCGTAGCGTCGAAGCCCCACCTCCTGGCAGGCCTCCACCAACCGCTCCAACATCGCCGCCGCCGTCTCGTGGTCAGGCACCTTTACGGTGCCCCTTCGCTGCCTGATGGCGAAGGCCGTCCCGGGCTCGATGGTCAGGTTGTAGGCACTGACGTGATCGAGGCCGTGATCACTCACCAGCCTCTGCATCGCCTCCAGATCGGCCTCCCACTCCTCCATGGTCTGCGAAGGGCCGGCGAACATCAGGTCCATGGACACCCGATCCATTACCCCCAGCGCCCGCACCACCCCTTCGTAGGCCTGCTCGCCATCGTGATTTCTTCGAAGCGCCCGAAGATGGCGATCCTGAAAGCTCTGACACCCAATGCTCAATCGCTCGATCCCAAGGCCCTTCCACCGGGCTAGATTCTCCCCGGTCAACTGATTCGGATTGGCCTCCATCGTCACTTCCATTCCCTCGCCAGGGCCGAAGAGCGCGTCTACTTCGTCGACGATCCGCTCCAACCACCGAGGCGCCAATAGCGACGGTGTCCCCCCTCCGAAATACAGGGTGGCCACAGAAAACCCATCGAGCTCCTCCCGCCGCCGTCTCAACTCGACGATCACCGCCTCCGCATACTCCCGATGCGGAATCTCCACCTTGATGGACACGGCAAAATCACAATAGGGACACAACCTCTCGCAAAACGGAATATGAACGTAGATCCCCGCCGGATTGTCACTTCTCCTATTTCGCAAGTCCCTCACCTACCGACCTACCCTTCCCTCACCAAAAGCTCAAAAACCCCGGCACCAAACCCGAGACCGACACTGAGAACGAGACCGACTTCGAGACCGAGAACGACCCCGAGACCGAGAACGACCCCGAGACCGAGCACGAGCACCGAGACCGAGACCGAGACCGAGACCGAGACCGAGACCGAGACCGAGCACCGAGACCGA
>SLPW01000007.1 GCA_007131755.1 Myxococcales bacterium
TCCTCCAGGCCATCGTGGACGGTGAAACCACGCCCTCCGAATGTGATCTCCAGAACGGCGACATCACCGGCACCGGCGAGATCGACCTTCGAGACGTTGCCGCCCTGGATGGGATCATCGCTGGCACCGTCAGCGACGGCTGCCAGAGCTGCGACCGACAATGCGGTGACGTCACCGGAAACGGCGACATCTCCACTTCCGACACCACGATGGTGCTGCAGATCATGAACGACGAACTCATCCCCACAGCTTGCCAATTCTGGGCCGCCGATATCAACGGTGATGGAGTCATCGACGAACGCGATCAGCATCTTCTGTTGGGACGTTTTCTGGGAACGATCGCCGACGAGGGCTGCGCCGTCTGCGACCGACAATGCGGCGACGTCAACGGCGATGGTCAGGTCGACATCTCCGACGCATCGGCACTCCAAGACCTGATGGAAGGTGATTCTCTTCCTACTGTCTGTGAATTTACGGTCGCCGATATCAAGGTCGACGGGACTCTGGACCGCGCCGACATCAACGCCCTCGGATGGCTGATCCAGAACGGCACCACCGGTGGTTGTGAAACAACCTGCTACCGGGATTGTGGTGACATCAGCGACAGCGGAGACGTAGGATTTGAAGACTCGAATCGACTCCAGTCTCATCTCGACGGCACTCAACCGCTATTAGACGTCTGCGACCGATGGGCTGCAGACGTCACCGGAGATGGGCAACTCACCAACGACGACCTGGAAGCACTTGGGAACGCCATCTCCCAGGATGATGACGACTTGTTGCAATGCGCCGACTGAACCGATTTCTTGCCAAAGGCTCGTGGTATGACTGATCTTAAACGCCCATCCCCACACCGTGTTGGGACCGTCGTCGCCCTTGCACTCGCCATCTTCGCATTCGGATGTAGTGAAGATCCCGTCGGATACGAGCAATGCCCGTCCGATATGATCTTCGACGAAGATCGCGGCCGCTGCGTTAGCAACGATGACGATGGCCCACCACCCGGCACCGACGCGGGGGATCCTTCTGACACCGGAGGTTCGACCTCCGATGCCGACACGGGCTCCCCCGACCTGGATACAGGCCCCGGCGAACCCGACACCGAACCCGGCGAACCCGACACCGGCCCTGGCGAACCCGACACCGGCCCTGGCGAACCCGACACCGGTCCCGGTGAACCCGACACCGGTCCCGGTGAACCCGATACCGGACCCGGCGACCCAGATACCGGACCCGGCGAGCCCGACGTCGACCCCGGTGACCTTCCCGAATGTGGTGGCAACGTCTGGGACGACACCCACGACGGCGAAAACCCCTGGGAAGAACCACTCATCAATTGCGATCACCTCAACGCCTCCTGGGATTGCGAATTGGCTCAATTGGAGGAGGAGGTGCTGGCATTGGTCAATGAACGGCGCAGCGAAGATCAGACCTGTGGTTCCACCCCCTATCCCGCCGTGGGGCCGGTAGAGATGAACGAACTTCTCCAATGTGCATCCCGCATTCACACCTGGGATATGATCGGCCGCGGCTACACCGGTCACGACACCCCCGAAGGAATCACCTTCGACCAACGTATCGGCCTCGTCGGTGCCGGCGGCTGGGTGGCGATGGGGGAAAATATCAACTACGGCTCCAACACGGCCTCCGGAATCGTCTCGTCCTGGATGAACAGTCCCGGCCACTGCGCAAATATGATGCGCGGAGACTATCAGACCGTCGGCGTCGGAGTTTATAGCGGATATGCCACCCTGAAATTGTCGGCCTCCAGCAATTGAAGCCCAAGCCATGCTCGTATTTGCCTGCAGTTGAATGAAAACCGAAGAGTTTCTCCATGATGACGTCCACATCGCCAACAGTCCTGACAAATCCCCTCTTTCTCATCGCCGGGATGGCAGTACTCGTTTTTGCATCCGCCTGTACGGGCAACAAAGAATGCTCCTCCGACAGCGACTGTCCCCCCAGTTATGAATGTGCCACCGCCGGAGGAGTCTTCGCCTCCGATGCTGTTTGTGCTCCCGTCGACACAAACCAGGGCGATCCCCAGGACGCCGGCGGCAATGATACCTCCCCCCAGCCCAGTTGCGATGACAATACACAGAGCGGCGACCAGACCGACGTCGACTGTGGCGGGTCGCAATGCCCGCCTTGCGAGGTGGGAAAAAATTGCCAAACCGCCTCCGATTGCGCCACCAATCTCTGTGTGGAGGGGGTCTGCACAGAGCCTGACGGCGGCTGCCCTTCGGGACAGACGGAGTGCAATGGCGTCTGTGCCGACCTGTCTTCCGACACCGCCCATTGCGGCGATTGCGACAATGCCTGCGGCGATGGCGAATCCTGTACTGGCGGTTCCTGTATTTGCGATGCCGACTGCTGTGCTGATGACGACTGCGGTACTGGCGAGGTCTGCGATGGCGGAGCCTGCACCTGTGCCACCGAATGCTGCCATGACGACGATTGTCCCGGCATGGGGCGATGCGACGGCGACGGCTTTTGCGAATGCATCTTCGCCTGCTGTGTCGACGACGACTGCCCGGGACTCGAGACCTGCGACGACGGCTATTGCGAATGCGAACAGGAGTGCTGCGAGGACAGCGATTGCCCGGGTTTTAAAGAATGTCAGGGTGGCTCCTGTGTCTGCGACCATCCCGTATGTTGCCATGCTGGCGACTGTCCGAGCGGCATGGACTGCAGCCACTACCAGGAATGCATCGAACTCGATGGCGAGTGTGACAATACCTGCGACTGCACGCTCGGCCAGCAGTGCAGCGGCGGAGCCGACGGCGGAGATTGTCGGTCCGGTCTACCCGGCCCCCTGCCTCACGAGTCGGAGTGCTGTGTTTCGCCGTTTTGTACTTCCGGTGAACAATGCACCAATCTCGACGGCAGCAGCAGTATCTGCCAGTAGATCCACTCCGACGATGACTAATACCTGCAATGCACCGGTTATATTCAAGCCTCACAACAGGGGTTTTATCATGGCCCCAAATCGCCCCCCTTCCCCACGTACCATTGCCAGGGCCGCCGTTTTGGCCCTCGCCATCTTCGCCTTCGCATGTAGCGAAGACCCCGTGGGCTATGAGCAATGCCCGTCGGATATGACCTACGACGAAGATCGCGGCCGCTGCGTCAGCGACTGGGATATACAAAAAATTTTCACCTCCTCCCTCTTCGTAGTACCAATGGATAGGGCCAATGGATGGTGCCGACAAAAGAATATTGTGTAGTACGGGACCAAGGAAGGAACCGGAATGAGAATGACACGACGAAGCCCGAGGCTGCGTTCGGCCACTTTATTGGCGTTATTTTTTGTCGCCCTGGGGGCGACGGGATGCGGCGAGGAGCGCGATGCCGTCCACGTCCCTGCGCCCGTGGAGCCGGCCCGGATTATCGTGGAAGAGCAACTTCCTCACCTCGAAGAGGTGATGCTCGACGCCGCCCGGGAGACGGCGATGCGCCAGTCCCTGCGAAGCTATATCGAAGGGGAAGCCCTCGAAGATGGCAAAGATTTGAGCCACGCCGCTGTCCTGGAACGCATGTTCCACCGCGGGGAATGGGAGGTGCAATTCACCGATCAGCATACAGATCTCTGGGGACTTACTGCCAGGGGTGAAGATGCACTGGACGTGCTGCAAGACGCTGCCCGTCACGGCATCGATCCTGCCACACTGCACGTCGACGACGTCCTGGACTTGAAAGTCGAGCTCTTCGAAGCCGGAGAACCCCAGCCCGTCGACGGTGGCTTTACCCCGACGGGGGCAGAAGTCCAGGCCCTGGTGACCCTCGTCCAATCCGTGGGCAGCACAGAAGAAGAGGGCGTGCAAGCCCTGGTGGAGACCGTTAGCAGAGTCGACGACAGAAGCGAACTTCCGGAGGCGTTGGAGCGCTTTCGTGACTACAACCTACGCGAGGCCGAACACTTCACCGAACGGGCCATGCTCATCGCCGAGATTGAATTTCGCCTCGCCGACGGGTTGCTGCGCTACGCCGGCCAACTGCGCCACTACAATACGCTTCGCGTCGACTTTGATGAGCTGGAACTCACCGGCGGCGAAGAAGCAATCATCGACGAACGGCTGGAACAAACCCTTCGCGAGTTGACCGAAACGGACGATTGGGGAGCCTACTTTCACTCCCTACAGCCCACCCATCCCCAATACGCGAAGCTATCACAGGCCGCCGAGAGGTACCGAAAACTCGTGGACGCCGGAGGCTGGCAGGAGGTCACGCCCTTTACGGTGCGACGAGGCGTGAGTTCGCCTCACGCGCAGGCCCTGCGGATACGCCTGGAGGCCGAGGGGATCGACGCCCGCCCCGATGACGCGGCAGATGACTTCGATCCCTACGTGGTCGACCAGACACTGATCAACGCCATCCGCGAGTACCAGCGCACTCATCAATTCTACACCGACGGCATCCCTACCGAGGGCTTCTGGCGAAGCGTGAATATCTCCGCCGAACGACGCCTCGCCCAGATCGAGCTGACCATGCAGCGCTGGCGTGAAAGCTATTTCGACGCCGACCCGGACTATATCATGGTCAATATCCCCTCTTTCGAAGCCGAGGTGTGGACCGATGGGGAGCAACAGATGAACTTTCCCGTCGTCGTCGGTCAAAATCGCCGCTCCTGTAGCAGAGAGCGCCGTCAGTGGGTCTATACCGACGCCACTCCCGTGATGATGAGCACCCTCAATCATATCGAGCTAAATCCCTACTGGTACGTCCCCCCGGGGATCGAACGCCGCACGCTGAGGCCCCGCTTCGAAGAAGACGAAAATTACTTCGAGGACATGGGCTACGAAGAGATGGTCTACGAAGACGGTGGGCGGGGGCTTCGCCAGCGGCCGGGACCAAAAAATGCCATGGGCCAGGTCAAATTCATCTTTCCCAACCGACACAACGTCTTTCTGCACGATACCCCCGATCGGCGTTTCTTCGACTACAATCTACGGGCCTACAGCCATGGCTGCGTAAGGGTCTCCAAGCCCCTGGAGCTGGCCGAATTCTTGCTCGAATGGGAGGGTCGTAACGATATCGATGTCGAGGAAGTCCTGGAGAAAGAGAGGACGGTGCAGGTCCGCTTTCATCGCGAAATGCCCGTATTCATCCAATACTTCACCGTCTGGGTCGACGAGGGCGGCGATCCCCACTTTCTCATCGATCTATACCGCAAGGACGCCCAACAACTGAGCGATGATCCGGAAAATTATTTCGAGTGCACCCCGCGTGCAGCCGCGACCCCTTCCCCACAACAGCCGACACGCGCCGAGGTCACGACCTCCGAAGGCAACGAGGAGCAACGACGGGCGGAGTTATCAACCGAATCCACCGGTTCCGACTCGGATCCGGTGGATGGCACTGGCTCACAGTGATGATTGCCCTTATCCGGTGCGCTCCTCTTCGTAGACCTCCAGCATCCAGTCGTAGATCGCCTCCTCGGGAGGCATCTGACCGACCTGTGAAGAATAGGATCTGCGAAATTCCTCGATGAGTTTACGCAGGGGACGGCGAAACTCCTCATCCACCGCCCAGAACAGGGCTGTCAATCGGGAGACGTCGCCGTGAGGGCGCCGAGTATAGGAGACGATCCGATCCAGGTCGGAACCTCGTTCCATCTTATCCACTCGCTGCATCATGGATCGCACGGACTGCTGAAATTCCTCAATGACCGGGTGGTCTCGATCTACCTGCATCGTCGACTGCGTCTCCTCGGCCATCAGACGGGCGCTGAACCGCGCCGTAGCCAGTCCCTCTCCGGGCTGATAGCGCACGCGAATGCTGACGGCTCGACCTGCCTCGACCTCCACATTCTCCCGAAGAGGCACCAGGATCGATTTGACTCCCGCCTCGCTCGACGCCTGCACCACCCCGCCGGCCAGTTCTACCAGTGACGACAGCCGGAGACCGCTGACCACTCCTCCCACCAGGGGACGAATGATGATCGTGTCGTCCACCTCGTCGTCCGCAGGCCCCAGGTCTCCGAACTCGGTGGTCATAAAATGCTTCGACTCACTCAGCGTGGAGATGGGCTCGCCGGGCCGGCTATAGCGCGGATGTCGAAGGCTCACTCCACCTAGTTCCGTTGGAAGATCGGCCAACTCCAGAAGCTGAACCACCCGCTTCGGAACCAGAGTCCCACCCTCTTTGAGCACCTGCCGGCGAATATTGGCCAGCACCGCCGCATCGGGCCCCTCCATCATCCACGTCGACTGCGGAAGATAGACGGCCACATCAACGCGCTCATCCAGCGAGACCTGGGCGGGCTCGGCGTCCACCAGCTTGACCTTGTCTCCCACCTTTCGCGAAACCACGGCCCGCTGGAGCTTCTCCACCATCTGTGAGCCACTCTCCACGATGACCACCTGCTCCACCTTCGGGGCCACCTCCGCAAAGAACGTGGCCGCCTGAAAGCCCAGCAAGGCTACCTTCTTGGCCCCCGCTCCAGTGCCCAGCACCTGTTCCAAAGCCTCCCTCACAGAGGCCCGCCGGTGCGGATCCAGAGCCTGAGAAATCGCCTCACCGCTCAACAATGCTTTCGAATTTACACTCATCATTACCTCGTCGTCCGCCACAAGTTGATTTTCGCACGTCAAATCATGCGCCCCACACCGGCTGCGGTCAACGGGATAGTTTCGCTCGGCTTTGCCTCGCTTGTCGTTTCGCTCCCTTTGGTCGCTTGTAGGTTCGCTCGGCTTCGCCTCGCTGGTAGTTACGCTCCCTTCGGTCGCTTGTCGTTTCGCTCGGCTTCGCCTCGCTGGTAGTTACGCTCCCTTTGGTCGCTTGTGGTTCGTAGTTTGCAAACCACAAGTGAGGCCCCGCCGAACGTAACCACCAGTGAGCGCAGCGAACGTAACCACAAGTGAGCAACGCGAACGCAACCACATGTGAGCAACGCGAACGAAACCACAAGTGAGCAACGCGAACGTAACCACAAGTGAGCAACGCGAACGTAACTACAAATTTGTCAAACCCCACCGTTTGTGCTACTTCGAGCCTACCTAATCTGGACTGTCTCTGGCCCTCCCCCGGAGGAAAACCCGGCATGGCTTCACGACCACACGTTTCAAGTCACCTTTCGCCCCTGCTCATTGCCGCCTGCGTATTCGCCCTCATCGGGCTTTCACTGTCGGCCTGTACGGCTTCCGAAGATACCCTCAAAGGGGGACTTGGAGAGCCCTGTAGCATGGAGCGAACCGACGACTGCCGATCTGGACTTCACTGCGTAGACCACGTCTGTTCAACCCTCCAGGAGTGCGTCGAGATCTGTGACCGCGCCGAGGAATGCGATATCTCCTTTCGAGAGGACGAGCCCTTTTCCTACAACGGCTGCCTCGCTCAATGTGGGAGCACCGTCGCCGGATGGGGACAGGATCCCCTGGAGGCTTTTGTGGCCTGCTTCACCGACGACCACACCTGTGAGCAATTACAGGCCGCCGACTACGCCCCCCAGATGTGCTACAACGAATTGGAGCTTCCCTCCGATCGCGAAGCACGCTGCGACAGCTTCGTAGGGGCTGCCGAGAGTTGTGGAAATGATTCCGCTGCCGCAAACGAATTACACAACGAGTGTCGGCGCGCTGCCCGCACCTGGGGCGACGATGACTGGGACGCCAGCGACGACTGTGTAGTATCGGCGCAAGACTGTGCTTTCCAGATGGAATGTCTCAACGACGTCTTCGAACTCGATCCGGCGCTCGATTCCACGGGATCGGGAAATTCCACGGGATCGGGAATTAGCACAGATTCGGGAAATGACATCGAGCCCTGAGAGCCCACAAACAGCGCAGCCAATTTGATATCTGGCCGGTTTCCATCGGGAACCGGCCTTTTTTTGACTGGAATGCTCAGTTCTGGTGACTCCTTTTGGTAGTACAACGTCACTTAGCTCGTGAGACCGCTCGGCGGCTCGCCATCCTTTTTGACACGTGGGAGGGCCACCATGCTCGATCACTCCATCCGTCACCGGGTCTGTGCGGCGTTACTCTTCCTCGCAATCGTCTTCTCTCCCCTTGCCTACGCCCACTCCGACGAGACCGTCACCGTCACCTTCGACGATTTGAGGGTATTTCATTATCAGGGCGATCTCGTCGTCGGCTACCAGATCAACGAGGGTGACTGGGCACAACTGGAACGAACCGAGGCCGAACCAACTCTCACGATTCGATCGCCCGTTTCCGACGAATCGGGCTTCGAGCACCATATCGCCATCGAGGACACCAGTCGGCTGCATCTCGTCCCCACCAGGGGCACCCTCGATGAGCACGAGGAAATCGAGGTCGCCCTTACCGCCGATGCCCCGGGCGTCGAGATCAGGTATATCCGCGTCGATCATATCCACGGCACCTGGATCTCATTGCATATCCTGCCGGAGGGAGTCTTCTTCGAGGCCCTGGAGGAAGATCGGTTGCCCGGCGAGGACTTTGATCGCCCCTGGCTGCGAGACCGGGAATATCCGTGGCTTCAAGACCGGGAGCGGCCATGGCTTCAAGACCGGGAGCGGCCATGGCTTCAAGATCGGCAGCGACCATCACTGCACGAGCGGCAACGCCCTTCGCTCCATGACCGACAACGACCCGGGCTTCATCGACCGCTCTCTCCCTCTCCGGACACCACGTCTGAGCAATAGTGGGTCACCCATTGCCGAATATTTGTCGACAAGATTTTGAATATCCACCGCTCACCTCGACGTCTGAGCGACGAAGACGGGTTGGCCGCCGACAATCGCCAGCCAACCCATCCATCGTGACACCGCTGATAACTTGCGTCGAGGAGTTCGAAATGAGACGACTTTTCCCCCTGATTCTGGCGATCGGTCTTTGTGTGCCGAGCGTCGCTTTTGCCCAGTTCAACGCCACTCGCCACATCGACATCGGTGTCGAATTCGACGAATTATTTCTGGGCACCTACGACGGCGAATTGTCGTTGGAATACACCATTGACGTCCAGAGCTGGAATTCCCTTCAGCGCCACGGTGTCGTCCCCACCATCGATATCTATGCCTCGGCGAATGTCTGTGACGGACAACCCATCTACGAAAACGTAGAGCTCTACGAGCGATCGGATATTTTCATCCTCGACCACCAAGACTTCCAGCGCTCCGACACCGTCAGAGTGCGCTTTTCCCAGAGCATGTATCGCAGTCAGGGAACCACGGTTCGTCTGAGCGGATCGCTGACCCAGACCTGGGAGGTCTCCCGTTCTCACAGCGCAAGCTATAGTCGCTCTCAGACCAGCCGCTCCCGCTCTCATCGCGACCACTCTCGCTCCAGCCGCTCCAATCGCTCCGGCAATGAGCGCTCTCATCGCCAACGCAACGGAGCGAGCTGCTCCGGCCGCCATGACTGTACCGACTCCGGCGGTGCTCACGGCGATATCCAGGCACAACTCGTCACTGCCTGCGCCGCAAACGCCACCTTCGAAGACGACCGTCGCCAATGCGTCCAACAGGCCCAGCGACTGCACCACAGCGATGCCATTAGCGTCATCGAGGCATGCGGTCAGCAGACCTCTTTTTCCAGCGATTTTGGCGCCTGTATGCAAAAGGCCACCACCTTCCGCACCTGCCCCGCGTCTGCAATTCACGCCTGCGGAGAGGCCACCAGCTTCAGCTCCGATTTCGCAGCCTGCCTGGACTCGGCCGCCAGCTATCGCAGCGATCCCTCCCCGGTAATCCGAAGCTGCGGAAACGCCAGCACTTTCTCCTCGAGTGTCGCAGGATGTGTGGCCGATGCGCGCCGCTAATCATCCTGGATGACCACCACCAGGTCCCCGGAACCCACGTCGTCACCGGGCTTTACCTCCACAGAGCGCACCGTTCCGTCCAGGGGAGCGGTGACGCTGGTCTCCATCTTCATCGCTTCCGTTGACAACAGCGTGTCGCCGCGGCTGACCTCGTCTCCCGCGGCGACCTCCACGCTGATCACCGTGCCCTGCATCGGCGCCCCCACCTGACCGGCGACGGCGGGATCGGCCTTGGGACGTGCGGCGCTCTTCAATTCCGCAGACTTGTCGGGGATCACCACATCCCGGGGCTGCCCGTTGAGCTCGAAATATACCCTTCGGGTGCCGTCGTCGCGAAGCTTGCCGATGGCCACCAGCCTGATCACAAGCGTCTTCCCCTCCTCGATATCGATCATCGTCTCCTCGTCGACCTCCATGCCGTACAAAAAGGAGACGGTGTCCAGCATCCGGTACTCTCCGAACTCGGCGATGGTCCGCGCAAACCCCTCGAAGACCTTGGGATAAAGGGCGTAGCTTATCTCCTCGCCACGGGTGGGGCTGCGCCCCAGCAATCGCTCTACATCCCCACGTTTTTCCTTGAAGTCGTAGGACGTCAATTGCGCTCCCGCCCGCTCCTTCAGGGGCTGTTTTCCTCGCAGCACGGCCTTCTGGAGTCGACTCGGAAACCCCTGATAGGGCTGGCCCATCTTCCCGTAGAAAAAATCGATCACCGACTGGGGAAAGTCGATATCCTCGCCGCCATCGGCCATCTCGTAGATCTCTTCGAAGCTCAGGTCGTTCTGGACGAGAAACATCGCCATATCGGCCACGACCTTGCTGGTGGGCGTGACCTTGACGAGCCGACCCAGCTCTCGGTCCACCCGCTGATAGGTCTCCTTGATCTGTGACCACCTATCACCCAATCCCAACTCGATGGCCCGAGGACGCAGGTTCGAATACTGACCTCCCGGAATCTCGTGGTTATAGACGTCCGTCGTCGACGCCTTCAGCCCCGACTCGAAGGGATGGTAGATCTCACGGACCTTCTCCCAATGCTCAGCCAATTGCTCCAACCCCCGGGGGGCGAGATCGGGCTGGCGTGTATCGCCGTCCAGAGCGTTGACCAGGGCGTTCATCGAGGGCTGGCTGGTGAGCCCCGACACCGACGAGATGGCGCAATCCACCACATCCACCCCCGCCTCGCATGCCATCAACAACATGGCCACCCCGTTGCCCGACGTATCATGGGTATGAAGATGGATGGGAAGATCGACGGCGCTCTTGAGCTCCTCGACGAGGATCTTCGCCGCATAGGGCTTCAACAACCCCGCCATATCTTTGATATTGAGGATATGAGCGCCCCGACGCTGCAGTTCCTTCGCAAGCTCGACGTAATAGTCGAGGGTATATTTGTCCTCGTCGGGATCGGCGACGTCTCCCGTATAACAGATCGATGCCTCCACGATTTTCCCCGATCGGGCCACCTCCTCCATGGCGAGCTCCATATTGGGCACGTAATTGAGGGCGTCGAAAATGCGAAATACGTCGATCCCCGCCTCCGCCGCCTCCTCCACGAAGGCCCGCACCACGTTGTCGGGATAATTCGTATATCCCACGGCGTTCGCCCCTCGTAGAAGCATCTGCAATAGACTTCCCGGTAGCTTCTGGCGCAGCCTGGCCAGCCGCTCCCAGGGATCTTCTTGTAAAAAGCGCATGCATACGTCGAAGGTCGCCCCGCCCCACATTTCGTAGGAAAATAGATTCGGTAGGGACTGTGCCGTAAAGGGGGCGATATCGACGAGATCGCCCGTACGCACCCGGGTGGCGAGCAGGGACTGGTGGGCATCGCGAAAGGTGGTATCCGTCACCAACAGGCGGTCCTGCTCGGCGATCCACTTCGAGAGTCCCTCGGCTCCCCGGGCCTCAAAGACGTCATAGGCCTGCGACTTCGGCGCCGATCCCTCAATCGCGGGCGCTTCGGGTACGATCAGGGGATCGGGGCGCTCAAAACGCTTTGTCGCACCGGGAGCCCCGTTGACCGTGATATCTCCGAGCGCCAGAAGCGCCTTGGTGCCCCGATTTCGCCGCTTCGGAAAGATGAATAACTCCGACGACTCCTCGACGAATCGCGTATGCGTCTGTCCGCGCAAGAAATCGGGGTGACGCACCACATTCTGCAAAAAGGGAATATTGGTCTTCACCCCGCGAATGCGAAACTCCGCCAGAGAGCGTCCCAGCCGGCGCGCCGCGTCATATAAGGAGCGACCCCAGGCCGACACCTTCACCAACAAGCTGTCGTAATGTGGTTGGACCACCGAACCGGAGCCCCCCACCCCGGCGTCGAGGCGGATTCCGTACCCCGCCGCCGAGCGATAGGTGATGATCCGTCCCGAATCGGGGGCGAAATCGTTCTTCGGATCTTCTGTGGTCACCCGGGCCTGGATGGCCTGTCCGTTGCATTCGATATCGTCCTGGCCGGCGATGTCGATCGTCGGATCGTCAAGCCGATCTCCGTCGGCGACCCTGATCATGGCCTCGATCAGATCGCGACCGGTGACCATCTCCGTTACCGTATGCTCCACCTGAATGCGTGTGTTGACCTCGATAAAGTAGATCTCGAAATCGCCGTCGCGCTCCTCGACCAAAAATTCCACCGTCCCCGCACTCTCGTAGCCCACCTCGTCGGCCAGCGTCAGGCTGTATTCGTGGAGTTTGCTTCGCACCTGATCGTTGAGATTCGGCGCCGGTGCAAGCTCAACGAGCTTCTGCAGCCTGCGCTGTATCGAACAATCCCTCTCGAAGAGGTGAACCCGCTGGCCGTATTTGTCGGCCAGAATCTGAACCTCGATATGGCGCGGGCGATCGACGTAGCGCTCCAGAAAAACCTCGGGACTCCCAAAGGCGGCCTTTGACTCACTCTGAGCGGCTCTTACCGCCTCCTCGAGTTTCTCCTGCGACTCCACCACTCGCATTCCCCGGCCCCCACCCCCATGCGCCGCCTTCACCAACAAGGGATAGCCGATCTGCGCCGCCGCCGCCTTCGCCTCGTCCAAACTCTGCACCGGCTCGTCCGTCCCCGGCACCACGCGCACTCCGGCCCGCTTCGCGACCTTCCGCGCCGACAGCTTATCTCCCAGCGCCCGCATCACCTCGGGCGGCGGCCCGATCCACACCAGCCCTGCATCGATGACCTTCTGGGCGAAGTCGGCATTCTCGCTCAAGAACCCGTAGCCCGGGTGAATGGCGTCCACCTTCTTCTCGAGCGCCAGATCGATGATGGCATCTCCGTCCAGATATGCCTCTACGGGCTTTCCCTTCTCCCCTATCTGGTACGCGCGGTCCGCCTTGTAGCGGTGGATCGAGAGGCGATCCTCATAGGAGTAGATCGCCGTCGTCGAGATCCCGAGCTCCGTACATGCCCGAAAGATCCGGATTGCGATCTCACCTCGATTGGCGGCCAGAACGTTGCGAATCGTCTTTGTCATCGTGGGAGGTTCCTTGTATCGGTGTTGGACGTGATTGCGACCGGCGAATGGTAGAACAAGTAATGCTGGGCGTCACGTCTGTAGGCGGGGGAAGCAACTTCTTCGATGCCGAACCACCAGACCCAATTGCAAATCACTTGTATTTGCATCAAAACTCTCCTACATTCTGCCTCCGATGAGTGATGTCGGGATTGCACCGACTTGAATGCACTTAGAGCCCAAACATCGTGACGTTGATGCAGTTTTCCCGTGCAAATATCTACGCTGTAATCACGGCGGTACTCTTGACGGGCGGTCTCTTCCTTCCCGCTACGGCCTTCTCCGAACAGACCACCGATTACGGTGCTCTCGATCTGCGTGTTGTCGACGCCGACACGGAACAGCCGGTGACGGACGTACTGGTCCTCATCGAGGGAGAAGCCGATGACTTCTTCACCGACGACGAGGGACGCCTGAAACTGGACGGGCTCTTTCCGCGCGAGGCTTTCGTCACCTTCGACCATGTCGAATACGATCCCAAGAATGCCATGGTGGAGATCGAGGCCGGTAAGAAGACAGAATTCGATATACAGCTTCCCCCGCTCGGTGGCGCCACCGCCTCCGCGCCGGAGTCAGAGAGTGTCGTCGTCACCACCACGGGGCGCAAGGCGGGCATTGGCGAGGTCTACCGACCCACGACGTCCATTACGGGCGACGAATTGCAGCGCCACCGCCGCAGCACCGTCCCCTCGACGCTCAACGCCATCCCCGGAATCGACGTCCAGTACAACGGCCCCGGCGCTTCCAGCCCCACCATTCGAGGGATGCCCGGCGACCGAGTATTGATGCTGGAGGACGGCCACGGCACGGGCGATATCTCCTGGACCGCCTCGGACCACGGAGTGATGGTGGAGCCGTTGACGGCGCAGCGAATGGAGATCATCCGCGGGCCGGCGGGACTTCTCTTCGGCTCCAACGCTCTCGGCGGAGTCTCCAACGTCATTCGCGAAGACGTCCCACTTCAGCCCGTTGAGGGCCTACAAGGACGGCTGGGCTCGCAGTTGGAATCGGTCAACAGAGGTGCCAGCACGGGGATTGTCTTGCGTGGCCCGCTGGGTCCGCTGTCCTTTTATGGTGAAGCCACGGCCCGCCGGGCAGGCGATACGCAAACGGCGTTGGGACCTCTGGAACAAACCCAGATGAACGTGCTCAATATGGGCGTCGGCATGAGCGCTCACCCCGACTGGGGCATCATCGGGGGAGCGGTGCGCTATTATGACAACGCCTACGGTGTCCCCGGAGAATTCGACGGCCAGCTCATCCCCGGCGGCCACCCCGGCGGCGTGGATATCGAGGTCACCAGGATGAGCGCCCGACTGCTGGCCGAATACCAGCGTCCGCTTGAGATCTTCGACGGCGTCGAGCTTCGCTCTAACGTCACCCAATATCTCCACGACGAGATCGAGGGTGTCATCGGCGATCAAGAGGTCGTCGGGGCGAGCTTCGAGCAGCTCAGCACGGATAGCCGGCTATTGGCCAGACACGATCTGCTCGGTGATCCCGCCGACGGCTGGGCCGCCGAAGGTGCTCTGGGGTTCTCGGCGCGCACCCGGGATTTGAGCGCCGGCGGCGTCGCTCCGGGAACCCGCTCCGGCCTGGAGCGCGACCTGGGCGTCTTCGCCTACGAAGAGCTATTTTATCATCCCTTTCGGCTTCAGGCCGGGCTGCGCTTCGACTACCGCCACGTCGCTCCCCGAGACTTCTCCCCTCTTCGCACCCGTACCGATCAGCGCACCATCGAGCGCGACGTGACATCGCGCAATTTCACGGCACTCTCCGGATCGCTTTCCACCCTGTGGGACTTCAGCGATCACTGGACCCTCGGCGCCGTCTTCGCTCACTCCTTTCGAAATCCCACCATCGAGGAGTTGTACTCCGACGGTCCTCACCTGGCCGACTTCTCCTACGATATCGGAAATCCCGATCTGCCACAGGAACGCGGATTGGGCACAGACCTCTTCATTCGCGGCGACCATACGCTCATCAGCCTCGAGTTGGCCGGATACGTCAACCGAATCGATGACTATATCTACTACAACCCCACCGGTGAGACGGTGCGTTCCGTACGCGAGGGGGAGCGGCCCCGTACGATCCCCGTCTTCGAGGCCAGCGGAGAGGACGCCTTATTCTACGGCGCCGAGGGGCGTCTGGAGTGGATGATCCACGACGATATCTGGCTCGACATGAGCGCTTCCTACACCCTGGCAAGTCGCCGCGACGGCGGCGATCCGTTGCCCGCCATCCCTCCCCTTTCGGGTCGACTGGAGTGGCGCTACGACGGCGATCCCTTCTTCGGCTCCGTAGGCGCCAACGTCTCCGCCCCCCAGAACAGGGTCCCCCACCCCGTCGAGGTGGAGGGCACGATCACCCATCCCGAACAGCCCACCGAGGGCTACTCCTTGATGCACGCCATGGTCGGTTTCCGCCACGCCGGAGATACCTTCTTTCACACCGTGATGCTCCAGATCGAAAACCCGGGCAACGTGGAGTGGCGAGACCATATGTCCAGAATCAAGGAAGTCGCCCCGGGACCGGGTCGCAATATCCAGCTCTCCTACGAAGCCGAGTTCTAATCCCTTTGTTCCATGGAGGCAGAAAAATGTCATACCGAACCGAAAGCACACCCACCGCATTCTCCCGCTGCACCCGCCTGATCGTCATCTTCGCTCTCGCCATCTCCCTCGCCGCCTGCGGCGACGACAACGGCGACGACAACGGCGACGACAACGGCGACGGCAACGATGACAACGGCCACCTCGACGCCAGCGGTATGGAGATCGAGACCCGTGGCCCTGAGCGCGCTGTGATCGCGAAGTGGAACCCCGAAGACGGTTGGACCGACTCCGACGGCAACTCCATCGACGAACTGCCTGATCCCATCGACCAAGAGGGCGCCGGCGGACTCGAACCCATGCGCGTCGGCGGTCCCAACGCCTCGCTGACCCTGCGCGTCTTCGATCGCAACGGCGACGAGATCGATATGGGAACCATCTCACGAGACGACGACACCCGAGAGCGAGAGTGCACCGAATACTCCGCGCGCTACTATCCCGTCGACGACGAGACGGATATCTTTGCCTGGCCCAACATCCAGCATCCCGACAGCCCGTTGGGCCAGGCCGCCCCCTACCAATTTGCCGAAACCGACGATGAAGAGATCGTGGGGATTTTTCACTGCGATCACATCCACTTCTATCCCGAAAACGAGGGCACCGTAGACGTGGAGTTCATGCTCTGGCACGTCGACCACGCCGACGACATCTCCGCCCCTCTCACAGTTCGCGTCGAAGCCGAAGAATAATCCTCCCCGTCACTCGGTTGGAGGAGGCGTCGAAATGCTAGAATTCGCAAACTCGTTGCGCCGCCTCCTCCACCACCTCTTTGGGCTGGGCGACGCAGAACCTCACAAGCCGGCTCCCCACCTCGGAGCCGGCGCCAAAAAAGGCTTCCCCGGGCACCGAGGCGACCCCGGCACTTTCCAGCAATTCCATGGCCGCCTCTTTCGACGTCTCACACCCCAGCTTCGATACATCGGCCAGCACATAATAGGCTCCCTGCGGAACGTGAGGCTCGAATCCTCCCTGTCGCAGGGCATCGCAGAAGAGATCACGATTGCGCCGGTATTTCTCGCAGATCTCGTCGTAATAGCTGTCGTCCAACACCTCCAACGCCGCCGCCATCCCGTGCTGAAGCGGCGTGGGAGCACAGATATAGAATAGGTCGTTGACCAGACCGATGGGCTCGGCCAGCGGCGGCGGCGCCACCGCATATCCCAGCCTCCACCCCGTGATGGCGAAGGTCTTCGAAAATCCGGAGATGGTCACCGTGCGCTCGCGCATCCCCTCTAAGGTGGCGATGCTGATATGGCGATGTCCGTCGAAGACCATATATTCGTAGATCTCGTCCGTAATCGCCAACAGGTCGTGATCGATACACAACTGAGCGATGGCCTCCATCTCGTCTTCGCCGAAGACCTTGCCCGACGGATTCGCCGGAGTGTTGATCACCACCGCCCGTGTCTTGTCCGTAATCGCCGCTTCCAGCGCATCCACATCCAACTCCCAGTTCGGAGCTCGGAGCGTGACCAACACGGGCACACATTGGCTGACCCGAATGGCGTTGACGTGATATCCGTAAAAGGGCTCGAAGACGATGATCTCGTCTCCGGGATTGCAAAGTCCTTGCAGCGCACAGGTAAAGGCCCCCGCCGATCCGGCCGTGGTGACCAGCTCCTCCTCGGGATCGATGACCAGCCCGTTGTGACGCTCCAATTTGCTCGCCAGCGCCCGTCGCAGCGGCTCCACCCCTTCGTATCGACTATAAGTACTCTTATCGGCCAGAATTGCCTGCGACGCCGCCTCTAAAATCTCCGGCGGTGAAGGCAACGGACACACTCCCTGCCCCAGGTTGATCCCACCCACCCGGTCGCACTCCCGGGTCATGGCCCGGATCTCCGACTGGGTGAGAAAACTGACTCTGTCGCTCCTCATACCTATTCTCCCATAAGCCAAACCCCTTCCCGGAAATACCGGGGAGGGGTTGAGACGAAGTGGAGGAGGAGGGGCGTCAGCCACTACACTTCAACTTCTCAGTTCACCGTTCGCCGCTCTCCGATTCACTTCAACTTGCATATCGACGTCCCTCGTTGATCGGGGCAAGCCCTGTATAAATGGGGTCGCGTCGGTCAAGTAGAAGTGGAAGCAGAAGTTGATCGGAGAACGGTGATCGGAGAACGCCGCCCCCTCGGTGGCTGCAGTGATCACCCCTCCAAAAAAGCCCTCAATAAGTCCAACGTGGCCTGCAGATCGCTCTTGTGCACCGTCTCCGTAACGGTGTGAATATAGCGGGTCGGGACGCTGAGCGTGATCACCTTACTGCCCGCCCGTGCTCGCTGCAGCGCACCGGCGTCGGTCCCGCCCATGGGCAGGACTTCGTATTGATGGGGGATCTCTTTTTCTTCGGCGAGCTCGATGAACTGATCCACCAGGTCTTTATGACTGACCGAATAAGAGTCCAGCACTTTGATCGCTGCCCCCTCTCCGAGCCTGGTGATCTGATCGTTCTCCGGCACTCCCGGCGTATCCACCGCCAACGTGGTGTCGATGGCGATCCCGATATCCGGATCGACGTCATAGCTCGACGTCTGAGCTCCACGTAAGCCGATCTCTTCCTGAGCCGTAAATACCACGTAGACGTCGTATTTGGATGACTTCAGCTCTTCCAGGAGCCGAATCCCCACCCAGCAGGCCACCCTATTGTCCAGACACTTCCCGCTGACCAGATCGCCCATCTCCACGAAGTCCTGCACCAGCGTCACCGGATCGCCCGGTCGCACCCGACCTTTGAGCTGCTCCTTGTCGAGGCCCGTGTCGACGAAGAACTCCTTGATCTCCGGGATCTTCTTTCGATCCTCTTTGGAGGCGATATGCACCGGCTTTCCTCCAGGATTGAGGTTGCCGATGATCTCCTCCCCCTCCCGGGTCTCAATACGGACCCGCCGGGCGAATAGATTTCGCGTATCGAAGCCGCCCAGATTGTGCACTCGAATAAATCCATCGTCGTCGATACTGCGCACATAAAAGGCGATCTCGTCCATATGGCAGGCCACCATCACCCGCTCGGCGCCGTCGGCGCCGTCGGACGGCCCCTTGCGACAGATGAGATTTCCCATCACGTCCGTACGAATCTCGTCGCAGACTTCGCCCACGCGGGACTCAATGAACTCCCGAACCCGCTCCTCACGTCCCGGTGCGCCCGGAAGTTCCGACAATTTCCCCAACAATTCCATCACTTCGTCCTTATGCCCTGCGCCCGTGGAGGCAGCTTCCATCCAGTTGTCCTAGTCTCCTCATAGCACGTTGCGAACCCCGGGCGAAGGGACGTAACTCTCCCTTTACTTTTCGACGTCGATTCTGCACGATACCGCGCGTCGGTGCGCTGTTGCATTTGGTGCGCACCGCTGCGTTATAGGAACGACACCTTCGCTACGGAGAAGTCTCATGGCTGGAGCTCACGACGATCACGACGGCCCGATTCACCAGGCCCCCTGGGTGGCGCCTACGACGGTCATTATCTGCCTCAGTTTCGTGATGGTATTTATGCTGGCCCGATTTCTGGTCGGCGCCGACATCTCGATATAATTCACGCCGTCACGCTCTGCGAATCCTCGGCGTACTCTTCCCATTCCATATCGAAATCCAGGGTGATATCGCCCCCCAACTCGCGGGCGAGGCGGCGGTCGAACTCCGCCATTTCGGCGTCGTCGAGGCTCAACTCCTCTTCGTCCGACGAGAAGATGGTCTTTCCGAAGACCAGCTCCGCCGTGGCTCGATGACGTGCCTCCTTGGCGGCCTCCAATTCCTCGGCCACCCGCGGAAAGGTATAGTAGATATCGCCATCGTCGGAGACCTCCACGTCGGCCTCGAAGTCACGCACAATCTCCTCTCCGGCTTTTGAGGTATCGAAGATCTTGGCGTCCACAGGCCGCGTCTGCCCGTCTTCATCGACGGAAAGATAGACGGCCTCCACCAATTTTCGTCGCTCGTTCACCCGTGCCACCTTGCGCTTCTTGAAGCGCCGCCTGATGGCCCGCATCCCCGGGATGGCAAAGAAGAGCGCGCTGAACACCAGGGGAATCCACCCCAGGCCGATGGCCGCTGCCGACGTGGCCGCTGTCACCGAGGCCAATACGATGGCCCCCATCATCAGGTTGAATCCGTTGAGGGTGGTGATCCAGCGATTTGCCTTCTTCGTATTCTTCCCGGTCAGCTTCGGAAGTCGCGCCGGTCGCCTCCAGATCGGCGCCGGCGCTCCTCTTTCGTCTTCCACGCCCGTCTCGGTGGTCACCCGCAGATCGTCGAAGCGATAGACCAACACTCCATCTTCGGAGACGTCGATATCGCCGCGAAATCGCACCGCACTTGCCGTCAATGCTCGCTCCGCCGCCTCCAGGCTGCTGCCCGTCCTCGACGCCCAGTCGGCGGCCGTCACACGCCCGTTATTGGCACGCACGAATCGAGCAAACGCCTTCTCCGCCGCCAACTCGTCGACCTCCTCTTCCGGTCCGAAGACATAGCGAAAGATCTTCGCATATAGCGGCTCCTCGGGCTTTTCCTTCTTTTTCTTCTGAAGTCTTCCCATCAATCCACCGCCGGAGCGACGGCGCCCGTGACCGTACATTCCCCCGCCGTACATCGAACCTCGACCGTGCATTCCCCGACCGTTCATCCCACGTCCGTACCTGCCGTGGCCGTGCATCCGATGTCGGCGCGGCTGCTCCATACGCCGATTCATGGAGTCGAAGAGACTGAACCAGAAGACGAGCTCCAAAATTCGCAAGATCAGATAGAAGGGAAGCAGCATCATCTCGCCACCGGCGTCGGAGTCCGATGACGCCGCCGCCGCCACTCCGGCAATGGCGAAGGCCAATAACAGGGCGATAAATGCCAGCGTATATCCCACCAGCATCACCATGATCCACCCCTTGAATCCCAGGGTCAGGATCTGCCAGCTCTTCTTTTTGAACTGATGCCACCATCGCCCGCGCTGGTGACCGCGATGCTTGAACTTCGGATCGAAGCGATACAGCAGGTTCCCGTCGTCATCCACGTCGAGGTGGCTCTTATAATACTGCAGCATCTGACGCAGTACCTGCTCCACCTCCTCGAGGGGAAGACCCGTATCCGCCGCCACATCGCCGGCCGTCGCCTCCCCATCGCGGCGGCGAAGGCTCTTGATGATTCGGTCCTCCGCTTCGAATTCTGTGAGTCGTTTGGGCATCAAGGACAGGTGTTGGGTGCTTGGTGTTGAATATTGGGCGCGCCGTGCCGGGCCTCGCCATTTAAACGTCCAGGACCTGTTCGACAATCCCGAACCGAATATAGACAGCGAAATCTACGCCTCGGAGCTAGAGATCGTCGAACCTTCCGTGGCGTCCGACGCCGTCGGAAAAGCGCTGGGCGCCTGCACGGGCTTCGTCGACGACCCGCAGGCCGAGCTCGAATTCCCGACGCAGGGCCTCGGCCTCGGACAAATCCCACTGTTCGTAGGCCGATCGCCGGTCGCTACGCATACATCGCTGCGGAAAGCGCGCAAGCTGTCTGGCCAGCTTCTCAGCTTCTCGTCGCGCCTGACCGACCTCGACGACTCGATTGCAAAGCCCCATCGACAGCGCCTCCTCGGCGTCGACGGGACGACCGGTCAGGATCATGTCCATCGCCCTGCCCATCCCGACGATCCGGGGAAGACGCACCGTTCCGCCGTCGATGAGTGGAACGCCGAAGCGCCGGCAGAACACACCGAAGACGGCGTCCTCTTCTGCCACCCGAAGATCACACCATAGCGCAAGCTCCAGCCCTCCGGCCACGGCATATCCACTGATGGCGGCGATCACCGGCTTGGAGAGCTCCATTCGCGTCGGCCCCATCGGCCCGTCCCCGTCGGGCTCGACGCGATTTCCTTTCCCCTGTGCGAAGGCCTCCAGATCGGCGCCGGCACAAAACGTTCCCCCCGCTCCCCAGAGCACCGCCACCAGCGCCTCGTCGTCGGCCTCGAACTCACGAAACGCCTCTGCCAATGCCTCGGCGCTGGGTCGGTCCACCGCATTTTTGACCTGGCGCCGGTCGACGATCACCGTCCATACTCCATCCGATCTTTCGACACCTACGCTCATCTCATTCTCCCGGCACAGATCGCCTCACCATCTCCACGGCCATCTCCAGGGCATATCTCATCGACCCCTCGTCGGCCACGGCCTGTCCGGCAATATCATAGGCCGTCCCGTGATCGACGGAGGTTCGAACCCCGGGTAAGCCCAACGTGACGTTCGCCGACTGTCCGAAATGCATCAACTTCAGCGGAATCAGCCCCTGGTCGTGGTACATGCAGACCACGGCATCATAGGGCTGCTCCCTTCGAAATTTGGCAAATAGCGTATCCGCAGGAAATGGCCCTGCCACCTCGACTCCCTGCGCTCTCATCTTCTCCTGCAGGTTCTCCAGAACAGGCTCGATGATCTCCAGCTCCTCTGTCCCCATATGCCCCCCTTCGCCGGCGTGCGGATTCAGCCCGCATACGGCGATGCGGGGCGCATCTACGCCGAATCGATCTGCCAGAGAATGAGCCGTCACCCGCAGGGTTTTTTCGATGGCTGCTTCGTCGATGGCATCAGCGACCTCCCGGAGCGCAATATGTGTCGTCACCAGAGATACCCGCAATCTGGGCCCGGCGAGCATCATGACCACCTCTCGGGCCCCGAAGTGTTCGGTGAGCACCTCCGTATGACCCACCACGGGCCGGCCTGAGGCAGCGAAGAGTTCCTTATTCCAGGGCGCCGTCACGATGGCGTCGGCCTCTCCTGCGTCAACGGCCTCCATCGCCGCCTGCAGCGCCCTGTACTGTGTGGTCGCCCCCTTCGCGCCGGTCCAGCCCACAGGACGCTCTTCCCAGGACAGCTCGGGGACCACCTCCACGATCTCCACGTCCGACATGGAGAGCACGGGGTCAAACCCCTCGATTTTTGCTCTGAGAAGCCTCTCCTCACGACAGAGGACTTCTTCTACGCCGTAAATCGTCACGCCCACGCCGCAGGGCAGCCCGGCGGCCAGCGCCTTCAATATCACCTCCGGGCCAATGCCGCCGGGATCCCCCATGGTAATGGCGAGTTGAATGGATTCGTCGCACTCCATGGGCCGGTCAATACCTCACGTTGACGAAGGCCCGCGACCGCACCGTCTCCAGATAGGAATCGAGCGACCGTTCCAACTCCCTTTCGATCAGGTGGGCGCGAACCTGCTCCATCCGCTGCTCCACCTCCGGGACCTCCGCCTCCTCGACGCTCACGATCTCGATGAGATGGTAGCCGAACTCCGTCTCCACCGGCTCTGACACCACCCCCACCTCCTGGGCGAAGGCGGCGCGCTCGAAACTGGCCGCCAATTCGCCGCGCCCGAAGGTTCCGATATTTCCGCCCTGCTGTGCCCCAGGCCCCTGACTCTCCGCTCGGGCCAGCTCCTCGAAGGTCGCCTCGCCGGCGACAATCTTCGCCTTCAACTCTTCCAGCCGCTCCACGACGGCTTGCTCTCCTCCTGGAGTCTGATCGGGAACCAGCAGGATATGACGGATCTCAAGGCGCTGATCCTTTTCCTCCGGATCGCTTCCGAAATGCTCGCGATAAGCCCGTCGCACCTCTTCGTCGGACACGGAGGTTCGCCCCTGAGCTCTGACCTGCATCAACTGGAGGCGCAGAAGATTATCCCTGACGATCTGGCGATAGTCCTCGTAATCGATTCCCTGTCGGTCGATGAGCTGTCGAAACTGAGCCGTCGTCAGATTCTGCTGCTGAGCGGTCATTCCGATCCACTCCTCGATCTGTTGGCCCGTGACCTCGAGGCCCAGCTCTTCGGCTTCCTCCTCGATGAGGATCCGATTGATCATATGATCGAGGACTTCTTCGAGCAGTTCATCACGCCCGTCTTCTTCGGCCAACTCCATGGGGCTTCGGCCGTGCTCGATCAGATACATGACCGCTGCCTGCTCCAGCTCGTACTGCGTGATGATCTCGTCGTTGACCTGTGCCACGATGCGGTCAATGACCTCCGTCGTGGCTGCCGCCGAAGTAGCCGTCAGGGCCGTGATCGTCATCGCCATGGCGATGATGATCAGCCGGCGAAGGCCGGTTCGAATTGCACTGCTCGCTCTCATCGAAACTCCCTTTTCTGGGCATGGGTTCCGGACCAACGGCCCCAAGACCCGGCGTTAGTGATCCTGCGCTTTCGGCTGAAGTGGAATGTCCTGCAACCGAAGCGGAATGTCTGTTGTCGACGGCCTCTGTTCATCCAATTCGGCGACGCCTTCGTCCCACACTTCCACATCAGCATCTGCCGTCAACCCTTCCACGAGCAAACGGCGGGCCTCGTCGCGCCTTTTTGCGTACACGCGCTCCGTCAACACCTGCTCCAACTCCTCAAAGGAGGGCTGCACTTTTGGCTCCACATCGATGATCATCTCCAATGCGAACCCACCGTCGAACTCTATGGGTCCCATGGCCACCTCGGGCTCCCACTCAAAGATCTCCTC
Source organism: Myxococcales bacterium (assembly GCA_007131755.1). GTDB lineage: Bacteria > Myxococcota_A > Bradymonadia > Bradymonadales > Bradymonadaceae > SLJM01. The sequence continues at coordinate 24,321 of SLPW01000007.1, forward strand.
TCTCGGCACCTCTTCCGATCCCGTCTCAAACCAGCCCACCATGCCCCCCTGGTCTCCCGTGGCGCGGTCTTTGGAGTGATAAAACGCATAGCGGCGAAATTCGATGGCCGGCTCCTCGAAGTCCTCCACCTTCTCCAGCCAGCGCTGCTTCAACTCTTCAGCTCTCTCCTCGTCTTCGACGAAGACTCTGATGAGCTGACGGCGCTCGGAACGATGGAATTCGTCCTTATTTGCCTCGTAATATTCGCGCAGCGCCTGCTCGTCGATATCGGAGATGGACACTTCACTTCGAAGGTGATCCTCCACCATCAGCGCCACCATCGTCTCCTTCATGGCGTGACGCACCTCCACGGAGCTACCGTAGCCGCCGCGCTCGGCCACATCGGCCAGCAACTCGAATTCGGCGATGCGACGGAGAAAATCCTCTCTGTCGTCGGCCGCCTGCACCCGAACCCGGGCGAATTCGGCCAGCCCGTTGAGCCGAAGCTCGAACTCCTCTCTGGTGATCTCCTCGCCATCGATACGAGCCACCACGGCCTGCGGGTCCTCGAGGCTATCGTCGCCAGCCTCGATCTCCAGATCCTTCATCGCCACCGCGTCGGAGGGCTTTTCCGGTGCACATCCCATAGCGATTAGCATCGCAATCCCCAGCCAACCGATTCGATGTATCTGGCACCTCATAAGCCTCACTCTCCAACTCGACCTCGAAAATTTTCTCTCCGGCACAGATTCCCACAATAGCGGATCGCCCGGGCGCCGTCGGTCCTTCGCGGAGCTCTCACAACGCCAACAATCGATCCAAGACCTGCCTCGACGTCTTCATCGGACGCGACGACTCGTCGACCTTGAGCCGGTAGATAAGCTTCATATCCGAGGTCAGCCGCCACTTGCCACCGCTCTGGTTGACCATCTCCACCACGTGGCCCGGATTCAAGGTCGTGCTCCGATCCAGATCGATGCTGATGGCCGACATTCCACAATCGAGGCGGTGGGCTCGAATCCTTCTCAGATCCACTTTAATGCCGATCAGGCGTCGAAGATTCCGCACCGCCGACGGCGCCGATCCGAATCGATCCACCATCTCCTCGAAGATAGCCTCCAACTCGTCGTGGGAGCGCGCAAGGGAAAATCGCTTGTAGAACATCAACCGAAGGCTTGTCGCCGGGATATAATCGTCGGGGATATAGGCCTCCTCCTTGATATTGACCTCCGGCTCGATCTCCTCTTCCACATCCTCGTCTCGCAGATCGTTGATCGCCTCTTCCAACAGCTCCGTATAAAGATCGAGCCCCACCGCCGCCACGTGGCCGGACTGATCTTCGCTGAGCAAATTGCCCGCCCCGCGAATCTCCAGATCGTAACTCGCCACGTGAAAGCCACTTCCCAGATCGGTGTGGGTCTGCATGACCTCCAGGCGCTTCTGGGCGTCGTCTTTGAGCTTCTTTCGCGCCGGCACCAGCAAATAGCAATAGGCCCGGGCATCGCCGCGACCGACGCGGCCGCGCAACTGATACAACTGGCTCAGCCCGAAGCGGTCGGCCCGGTTGACGACGATGGTGTTGGCGTTTGGGATATCCAGGCCACTTTCGACGATGCTGGTGCACAACAGCACGTTGATATCGCCGTGGATATAGTCGTACATCACCTCCTCGAGCTCCGACTCGTTCATCTGCCCGTGGCCGATGCCGATGCGGGCCTCCGGGACCACCGCCCGCAGATGCGTGGCGATCTCCTCGATGGTGGACACCCGGTTGTGGACGAAGAAGACCCGTCCCCCCCGCGAGAGCTCGCGCATGATCGCCTCTCGGATGATCCCGTCGCTGAATTTTGCGACGTGGGTGCGCACGGCGAGCCGGTTGTGGGGGGGAGTGGCGATGATGGAGAGGTCGCGAATGCCGAGCAGGCTCATCTGAAGGGTCCGGGGAATCGGCGTCGCCGTCAGGGTCAATACGTCGATATCGGCCTTCATCCGTTTGATGCGCTCCTTGTGTTTGACCCCGAAGCGCTGCTCTTCGTCCACCACCAACAGGCCCAGGTTTCGAAACTCCACGTCCTGCGACAACAGCCGGTGGGTGCCGATGAGGATGTCCACCGTTCCTTTTTCGGCGTCCTTGATGATCTTTCGCGACTGGGCGCTGGTGCGAAACCGGCTGAGCGCCTCCACGCGAACTCCGAATTCCTCCATTCGCTCCCGAAAGGAGATCAGATGCTGCTCACACAACAGCGTCGTCGGCACCAACATGGCGACCTGTTTTCCATCCACCACCGCCTTCATGGCTGCCCGCATGGCCACTTCCGTCTTTCCGAAGCCCACGTCACCGCAGATGAGCCGGTCCATGGGCCGCACCCTCATCATATCCTCCTGGACGTCCTCGATGGCCTGCGCCTGATCGGGGGTCTCCTCGAAGGGAAAGGCTTCCTCGAATTGGAGATAGAACTCGTCGGGCGGCGAAAAGGCGATGCCCTTCGCCATCTCGCGCTTGGCGTACAACGCCAGCAGGTCGCCGGCGATGGCGCGGATATTTTCCTTGACCTTCTCCTTGGTGCGATCCCACCGGGTGCCCCCCATCTTGTCCAGGGCCACCCCGGCGGCAGAACCGATATATTTCTGCACCTTTCCGAGACGATAGACGGGAAGATATAGCTTGTCTCCGCCGGCGTATTCGAGGTGGAGAAAGTCGTTTCCCACCCCTTCTACTTCCAGATGCTCAATACCCCGGTATCTGGCGACCCCGAAGTCCAGGTGAACCACCAGATCCCCTGCGGAGAGATCCTTGAAGTGGCTGATCTCGGCGTGTTCCGTAATCGACTTCTTCTGGCGAGTGGGTACCCGGTTTCCGAAGAGCTCCACCCCCGAGATCAGAGCCACGCCCCGAAGCTCGCTTCGAAACCCGGTGGACAACTCCCCACGATATACCTCCACCTCCGCCGCCGGCGCCGGGGCGGGCGCGGTGATGGGGATCGCTCCTTTTTTACGCGCTGCTTTTTGCTCGAAGCCCTCCAGCAATTCCACCAGCCGATCCGCCTGGGCGTCCGTGCGACAGACGAAGGCGATCCGTCCGTAGATCTCCTTCCACTCCCCGATGCGCTCCGCCAGGGCTTTGACCAGATACTCCACCCCCTGATAGTGGCGTCGCAGTTGCACGACGTCCGTATTCTCCCGGACCTGAAATTCCACTCCTTCTGAGGCCGCCGGCCACCCTACGGCCTGCGCCTCCTCCAGGACTTCGATGCGCCGCCACTCCACGTCGCGACGCGCTGCCAGCTCTCCCGTGGCCTCTTCACCGGGGCGATAATAGGCGCCGACGTCAAAGACGTACTCCCCGTCTCGGCGCGCCTCTTCCCATTCCTGAGCGCGCTTCTCCCAGATCGCCTCCCCGCGGCGGACCAGCGCCTCCGGCTCCGCCGCCACCACCAGGGCCTCGTCGGGAAGATAGCTGAAGACGTCCTCCATCTCCTCGTGCAGCGCCGGAAGCAGCGCCTCGATGCCCACAATATGCAGACCGGCCTGAAGATCGGCGATGGTCTCTCGCAGCGCTCCGAAGGGGCGATCCAACTCCCTGTTGAGCTCCCGCAATTTTCCGATGGCCCGGGTCACGGATCGCTCGTCGAGGATCGCCTCGCGCACCGGATACACCGCGCATTCGCCCAACACCTCCAGGCTGCGCTGAGTCTCAGCCTGAAAGGCCCGAATCTCGGCGATCTCATCGCCCCAGCGCTCGATCCGTACCGGCCCAGGCCGATGCGGTGGATAGACGTCGACCACGTCACCTCGAACGGCATAGGTGCCCGGATCTTCCACCAGCGACACCTCCGTATATCCGCAGCGGCGCATCACCAGGTGGAGTTCGTCGTTTTCCAGCAAATCCCCCACGGCGAAGCGGCGCCTTTGAGCTTCAAAGGTCTCGCGGGGCAGCGTCTTTCGAAGGGCCGCTCCCATGGAGGTCACCACGAATCGAGGAGGCCGCTCTTCCGTCATCTCATGAAGCGCCGCCAGCCTGCCCAGCGCAACCTTTCGGTCCGCCGTGGCCTGATAAAACGGCCCCACGTCAAAGCTGGGATACCACACCGAGCGCTCACGAAACGCACTGCCCGCCTCTTGCTCACGGTTGACGAACAACTCCAGATCGCCGGCCAGCCGCTCCGCCTGCTCCGCCCTCTCGGTGACCACCACCACCGGGCGCTGCAGACGTTCACTCAGCTCCGCGAGCACCGCCGCACGCAGCCCTCCGCCGACCCCCTGCACGGCCAGAGGCACCTCGCCACTTTCCAGGCGCTCCACGAGTTCTCCCACCGGGTATTTGCTGCCCCTGGGCGCCATCTTCTTCCACGTCAGATGCCCGTCCCGGGACACCTCACCATTGCCCGCCATCTCTTCGGCTATCTTCGACCCCATCTTCGTCCTTCTTCGACCATTCGTGCACTGTTTACGGACAACACCAATCGACGCCTCACCAATACCCCCCTCTTCAACGAGCGTCGGTGTGTAGCGATCGGAGCTGTCCTGTGTCAAACGACACTATCGTGCCAAACCTTCCCGAAGGCTCATCGACTTTCAAACTCCCCACTCTTCGACCACCCCATCCCCGAAATTTGATTGGCATATCTCTTGCTTTGTCTTCCCGCACGTCAGGCGCGATCTTCATGAACGAAAATGAAGCTCGTAACTTGACCTGATGAGCCGGGACCGTTAGCCTTTTGTTACCATCATCGTCAGGACATAGCGTGTTGGCTCCGGCGAGTAAGCGAGAGGCCATCTTTCGATTCCTCGCCCGCCTGCTCTGACAACCCTATTGGATGATGAGGACGACCATGGAGATCTCAAAGGTGTTGAAACCACTCGCCAGACGGCTCGAAGAGTTCGACGGCGACGAACGTGGTGTCGCCGCCACCGAGTATATCCTCGTCTTCTCCCTCATCACCTTTACGGCCACCATCGCTCTTTTGGGCACGGCGGCTTATGTCAAAGCGTATCGCGACTTTCTGGTGTGGTGGCTTGCGCATCCGGCGATTTAAACCGCCCTCGTTTCGTCCTCTTCGTCTTCGACGGAGGTTCGAATGGCATGTAATTTGCTGATGCATATAGATCGAGTTGTCGATAAGGCATACTCAACTGATAGATCGAGTTGTCGATAAGGCATACTCAACTGAACATAAAAAAAATAGAGACCGAGAATTTCTCGGACCTTTTTTCCTCTTGGAGGTATGAACATGGATACGCTCACCCAACTGCTCGTCTCCCTTCACAACGACGAAGACGGCGCCACGGCCACCGAATACGTGGTCCTTCTGGTCCTCGTGGCCTGCTTCGTCATCGCCGTCATCGCCGCCTTCGGTGACCAGATCAACAACCTCTTCGGCCAGGCCGAGGACGAAGTTAGCAATATCTCCGTCTCCGACGGCTACGGCGGTGGAAGCTGATTTCATCACACCATCTCGGCGATCTTCGCCGACGTGAGGACATTTTCTTTCCGCGCTGAGCGCTAATCCTGTTCAGTGTCGAGGCGTCCGGCAACCCCGGGCGCCTTTTTTTCTTCTCCTCCTTGAGATACATCGATCGAGGACTTCATTCCCCGGTCGCCCCGGCGACCGTGTCAACCTGGCACACCTTCCACCTATCGGCCATGCATAATATCGCCGACGCTCCCACCTGGGCTCAGTACCTGCTGCTCATCCCCCTGGGGGTGGTATTATTCGTCGCAGCGGTCACGGACTGGCGACAGCGCAAGATCTACAACTGGCTGACCTATCCCGCCTTTCTCATCGGCCTGATCTTGCATACCGCCGCCTTCGGCTTCAGCGGGTTGGCCGCCGGCCTCCTCACCGGCTTCGGCGTCGTCTTCATCGGCCTCATCATCCTCCCTTTCGGATGGCTCGGCGGCGGCGATATCAAATTATTGGCTGTCATCGGCGCCACCCTCGGCCCCTGGCCGCTATACGAGATCTTCGCCTACGCCGTCTTCGTGGGCTTCGTGATGGCCATCTGTCTTTCCCTGATCAACGGCTATCTGTGGGAGCTCATCAAGAAGCTGGGCCGCTTTCTTCGCTCCCTATTCTGGAGTGTGTCGACTCAGACCAACCTCACCGAGAAATTGGAGACCGACGAGCGGGGCTACCTGCCCTTTGCGATCCCCATCCTCATCGGCGCCGTCTTCGCCACCACCGACGTCTATCTGCAGTGGCCCCTATTTCTGGACTGGATTCGCCTGACGATGCGCTCACTCTTCGGGTAATGCCGCTTCTTCGCCTTCGCCGCTTCGAGAGATCACGTCATGCCCACCGATCCCACCATCGCCGTCATCGGCGGCGGCGTCGCCGGCCTCGGCCCGGCCTGGCAACTGGCCAGGCGCGGCCTTTCGGTCACGCTTTTTGAGCGCGATCATGTCGGAGCCGGAGCCTCGCGCCGCGCCGCCGGCATGCTCGCCCCCACCGCCGAGGTGACCTTCGAGGAAGTGGAGTTGTTGCGCCTCGGCCAACAGAGCCTCCAGATGTACCCCCGGTGGATCGACGAGCTAGGAGAAACGACGGATGTCGACATCGACTATCGCAGGGAGGGAACCCTCATCGTCGCCGTCGACCGCGACGACGCCGAGGCCCTGGAGCACCTGTACCGCTACCATCGGCGTCTCGACCTTCCCGTACAACGCCTGCTCGGCGAGGAGGCGCGAAAGCTCGAACCCGGCCTGTCGCCTCGCGTCAACTACGCGCTATTCACCCCCGGGGATCATCAGATCGATCCCATCAGGATGGTGCAGGCCATGGCCGAGGCGTTCCTAAGCGCCGGAGGAACACTCCACGAAAATTCAGCGGCTTCCGAAGTAATTGTCACCGACGGCGCCCTGGAGGGTTTGCGCCTCGAGGACGGCCGCCTCATCGAAGCGGACCACGTCGTCGTCGCCGCCGGCGCCTGGAGCGGCCAACTGGAGGGCCTCCCCGCCGGCGTCCTCCCCCATGTTCGCCCCGTACGCGGCCAGATGCTGGTCGTCGAACTCGGCGAGCCCCCGATCGTCGAACACGTCATCCGCGCCCCCGACGCCTACCTGGCACCGAAGAGCGACGGCCGACTTCTGATCGGCTCCACCATGGAGGAGCGCGGCTTCGACCCCCGCCTGACCGCCGGCGGCCTCTACGACATCCTCGACGGCGCCTGGGAGGCCGTCCCCGGCATCTACGACGCCCACGTCCTCGACATGTGGACCGGCTTTCGGCCCGTCTCCCTGGCCAACCAGCCCATCATCGGCCCCACCTCCATCGACGGCCTCTTCCTGAGCGTCGGCCACGGCCGAAACGGCATCGTCCTCACCCCCGCCACGGCCTACGGACTCGCCGAGACCATCGCCACCGGCCGCGCTCCGGATTATCTGGAGCCCTTCTTACCGCGATAGAACAGCCCACGCCCTTGCCTCCACACCACCCTCGGGGCTACGCTCACCGACGTGTCTTCCTCTCGAAGCCCCGTCGCGGTCGTGCCATGAAAGAGCCCACCCTTTTCATCCAGATCCCCTGCTATAACGAAGAGGAGACCATCGGGACCACCCTCGACGATCTGCCCGATTCCATCCCCGGAATCGGCGAGATCGAGGTCCTCATCATCGACGATGGGTGCACGGACGACACCGTCAAGGTGGCCAAGAAGCACGGCGTAGATCACGTCATCAGCTTTCGAAAAAACCGGGGCCTCGCAAGGGGATTCGAGGCCGGCATTCAGGCCTGCCTTGCCCGTGGGGCCGATATCATCGTCAACACCGACGCCGACAACCAATATCGCGCAGAGGATATCCCCAAACTCGTCGCCCCCATCCTGCGCGGCGAGAGCGATATCGTCATCGGGGCCCGGCCCATCGACGAGATCGAGCACTTCTCGCGAATCAAGAAGCTTTTGCAACGGCTGGGCTCTACCGTCGTTCGACACGTCAGCGGCACGGACGTCGAGGACGCCCCGAGTGGGTTTCGGGCTTTCTCCCGCCACGCAGCCGGACAGCTCCACGTCTTCGGCGACTATACCTATACGATCGAGACCGTGATTCAGGCCGGGCAAAAGGGGTTCAAAATCCAGAGCGTCCCCATCGGGGTCAACGAGGACCTGCGCCCCTCCCGGCTCGTAAAGAGCATCCCGGACTATGTCATTCGATCCGTGGGCACCATGGGGCGCATCTACCTCATCTACCGCCCGCTGCGCTTATTCATCCCCGTCGCCATCGTCACCTTTTTGGCCGGCTTCGGACTGGGACTTCGCTACCTATATTTCATGGCCATCGGCCAGGGCGAGGGCCATGTGCA
>SLPW01000492.1 GCA_007131755.1 Myxococcales bacterium
AGTTCAACATCTATATTACGGCCACGGGCAACTTCAACGTCATCACCGCCGAGCATATGCAGCAGATGCCGCACAACGCCATCGTCTGCAATATCGGCCACTTCGACAACGAGATCGAAATGGCCGAACTCGAAGAGATGCGCGAACGCGGCGAAGTGGAAAAGATCGAGATCAAGCCCCAGGTCCACGAGTGGAAATTCAAGGATACGGGCAACAGCATCATCATCCTCGCCGAGGGCAGACTCGTAAACCTTGGATGCGCCACCGGCCACCCCAGCTTCGTGATGAGCGCCTCCTTCACCAACCAGGTCATGGCTCAGATCGAGCTTCACCGTAACGCCGACGACTACGGCCTCGAAGTCGTCACTCTTCCCAAAGAGCTCGACGAGCAGGTCGCCCGTCTCCACCTCGACAAATTGGGCGCCCGGCTGACAGAGCTCACCGACGAGCAGGCCGAGTATATCGACGTCGACAAGGAAGGTCCCTACAAGCCGGATTATTATCGGTATTGATTGTGGGGACTCAGGAGGCATGCGGAGGACCCCTCCCCCCTCGTGTTCACTCGGGGACCTCCCCACCTCTTCTACCTTGCGCCGAAAACCCCAGCCCTTCTCGAAGGCTATTGACCCTCCCCGCACGCGGGGAGGTGGGCGCGAGTGCCGTTTACGAGCGCTCGGAGGGGGCGTGGATCAAGCTACTAACTGCTGTTTACCGTATGGAGTTCCCAAATGCCTGTAGTACTGGCTGATACGGATTTCTCTCCCATCTCCATCCTGGAAGTCGTCGAGACCTATTTCAATCAATTCCTGCTCCACCTTCCGACCCTTCTGATCTCCATTATTGTTCTCGTCGTCTTCATCATCATCGCCAAGATAGCGCGCAAGAACGTCGAGACACTATCAGCAAAAGTCATCGATGACCCCAGCCTCCAGAATCTGGCCGGGACGGCGGCCAGCGTCGCCCTGACGATCGTCGGCATCTTTGCGGCTGCCACCATCTTATTTCCCGGTCTTCGCGCCGGCGATATTGTGGCCGTCCTCGGACTGTCCAGCGTGGCCATCGGCTTCGCCTTCAAGGATATTTTCCAGAATTTCTTGGCCGGCATCCTCCTGCTGATGCAGAGGCCCTTCGTCGTGGGCGACCAGATCGAGGTGGAAGGTTATTGTGGCACCATCGAGCATATCAACGTGCGCTCTACGACCATTCGCTCATACGACGGCGACCAGGTCATCATCCCCAACGCCGACGTCTACAGCTCCCCCGTCACCGTCTACACCGCTGACGATACGCGCCGATCGAGTTTCGACACGGGCGTCGGTTACGGAGAGGACATCGAAGAGGCACGGGCCGTAATCCTGAACGCCGTCAAAGAAAATTGTGATCGCGTCCTCGACGAGCCGGGCCCGGCGGTCATCGTCACCGGCCATGGCGACAGCTCCGTAGACCTACGCGTCGTATTCTGGACCAAATCCGATCGCCGCTCCTCCACCCTCGCCACCGACCAGGTGGCCACGGCCATTAAATACGCTCTCGACGAGGCCGAGATTGAGATTCCCTATCCCTATCGGACGGTGGAGTTTTTCGATAAATCCGGTGAGAATTCGTGATGGCAATTGACCACAACTCGCCAACCGCAGGCACGCCTTGGCTGCCGAGGATTTCGGCCGCGCTTTTTGCGGCCGACATGTATAGCCACGCGGCCTTCGGCCCGTGACGGGCGTGCGTTCAGCTTCCAACGTCATCAGCCCCGCGAGCGCCGGCTCGGAGGGGGCGCGGGGTAGGCTTCGAATATTGGTAGCCCCACGCACGTTTCCCACGGGCCAAAGGCCACGTGGCTTTCCACGTCACGCTGGACAACGCGTGACATCCTCGGAAGGACAAGCCGTTCCTGCGGTGCAGATCGAAACCACTTCCGAATTTGTGAACAGCTCGCTTGCCACGACGACTCCCATTGTTTAGTGTTCACTCACTTAATGGCGGTGAATTGCACTCAAATAACGGAGCTTCCATGTCAGACAAAGTGGTCATCACCTGCGCCCTCAACGGTGTTCTCACCGATCCCAACCGACATCCCGTGCCCTATACGCCGGAGGATATGGCCCAGTCCACCAAGGACGCCTACGACGCCGGCGCCTCGGTGGTGCATATGCACCTTCGCGACCAACAGATGGGGCGGATGCCCGTCTGGGATCCCGAGCTGGGCCAGAAGGCCGTGGATCTGATCAAGGAGAAGTGCCCGGATATCATCATCAACTTCACGACGGGCATCATCGGCGATGATATCAGCGGGCCGGCGGGCCTTCTGGAGGCCTTAAAACCCGATATGGCGGCCATGAACTCCGGCTCCCTCAACTATCTGAAGGTCCGCAGCAGCGGCGACTGGGCGTGGCCTCCCCTTTTGTTCGACAATCCCGTGGAGAAGATCCAGAAATATCTGCAGGTGATGTACGAAAACGGCATCCACCCCGAATGCGAATGCTTCGACACCGGGATTGTGCGCTCCCTGTCGTTATTCAAGAAAAACGGGCTCCTCAAGGAGCCCTTTACGGCCTCTCTGGTCCAGGGCGTAGAAAGCGGCATGCCCGCCCGCACGGATCTCCTCCCCATCCTGGTCGACGAACTTCCCGAGGGTGTTAGCTGGCAATCCATCGTCATCGGCCGCGACGAAGTGTGGCCCGTACACCGAAAGACCGCCGAGATGGGCGGAAACCTGCGCGTCGGCGTCGAGGATACCTTCTATCTACCCAATGGCGACAAGGTCGACGGCAACGGCCCCCTCGTCGAAGAGATGGCGAAGATGGCCCGCGAAGTTGGCCGCGAGCCGGCAACCCCGGCCGAGGCCCGACAGATCCTGTTTGGCCAATAGTACTGCCACGCATCAAATAACGCTCGACCTGCAGCCCCAGGCCACGCGCAGTTTAGCGTCACTCATCGCAAATCCGGGCCCCGAATTCACCTTCGACCCGATTATCACCGTCGTTCTCGTGGTCCACGTAGCCAAAGACCTTGTCGTCTTCAACGCTCGTGATCGTAAACGAACCCAACCCGCCGGAGACCTGAATCCCCCCGTTGATATCGAGAAAAGAGATTCCGCCCTGGTGATCCCCTTCCTCCAGCGCCAGAGTGGTCATACTGACAAAGCGCCCGGTACCGGTGTCGTCGTCACAGGGGCCGATGTCCTCGTCGGCGAGCACGATCAGATACTCATCCTGCTGATCCATCGTCTCACCCATGGTGACGCTTCCACTGATAAAGTGCCAATCATCGCCGTTAACAACACCGTCCGCCGGCTCTCCGTCCAATTCGATCGTCGGCTCCGGGCCATTTCCGTTGCCGTTTTCGTCGTCATCTCCGCATCCAAATGCCAGAAGTGCGACGGCCATCACGGTGATCGTACGAGCTTTCATCATCTGATTCCCCATTGTGTCATTACGGGTTAATTGCGCTCCACTCCGTTGGAGAAATGGAGTCCTTCAGTGGCCGCACCTTAGACATCTCGATGAAGATCTTCAACCTCCCTACCATCGATGTATCATCAGGCCCGCCGGTCCATCACAACCCCGACGGCGTGGACGACGAGCGCCGCCACGACCATGGCGAAGCCCATGGTGGGTGCCGCGCTGCTCACGGCGCTGGGGGCTCTTTCCAGGCCGAATAGGGCCACCAGCGAAGCCTCGGTGGAGGCCTCCACGGTCTGGCTCAATGCGGTCATCATCAGCAAACCGACGACGAAGCTGGCCAGCACGGCCAGCCGAATCCAGCCAAGGGAGTTTGCCGCGCCGGGCACCACAGTGCGCCCAAACCTCCCCACGGCAGGGAAGCGCCGGGCCACGGCCTGCAGAAGGGCTCCGAAGATCAGAGCGTTGAACGCCAGCACCCCGAATAGGATCACCAACCCGCTGGTCTCGAATTCGAACTCCACCAGGGGCCGCATCCACTCAAACTCCTGCAGGGCCATCTCGGAGACCTCGATATCGGCGAAGGAGCGGGGACTTCGGGCCTTCGTATCCGCCTCCACGGCCTCTACGAGGGCGACGTTGAGGTCGAGTTCTCCCGGCCCCGTCGATCCCGCTTTCGTCGCCTCCAACTCGGCTTGTGCTTCAGCGATGAGCTCGTCGCGCACCGGGCTTTCGGCCAACCCCGCCGCCCACTTCTCCACGGCCGGTGCAGCCAGGGCGTCTCCCGAGGCAGCCGGAGGTGCGTCGGCCAACGTCACCATGGACTGCAGCGACGAAACCGCCAGCGTCGGCAATAAGAGGAGCACCACGAAAAGTGCTGCCACGCTCGCCAGATCGGCCATCTGAAACCGGGGCAAATAGGCGCGCCAGGCGTCGAGATCCGGGCCTTCCTCATCGTCGTCGTCCTCTTCGTCCTCATTTTCTTCGTAGCGCCACAGCCCGAGAATTGCCCCGGCGAATAGAGCCGTCAAAAACAACCCGAGCTGCAAGACCAGAAAGACGTCCACCGACGACGCCGCCTCCTCGAAGAGTTGGTCCGGACGCTGGGCGGCCCGAATCTCGTCGGCTCGCTGCGCCCAATATTGAGCTCGCTTGCGATCTCCGGACTCCTCGAATACCGCCCCCAATCGGCTCCATGCCGCCGGCGACCCCTCGAGCTTCGGAAAGATCCGATCCACCGACGACGCCACCCGAGACAGGCACTCCAGATCTCGGCGCTGCAACGCGTCGGACATCACGTCGCGAAACCATACCAGCGCAAAGGTGGCGTTGACGGCGGCGGTGATGAACTCTCCGCGCACACCAGACGTCGCCATCTCCTCGGCGCTCCTGTCGAAGGCTCTCTCGGCCAATTCCTCTTGCCCCCGAAATTCGAGTCGAAGGCCGATCCGAAGCAGATCGATCCAATCGGCCTGATCGTGATCGACGGCCTCCTCAAAGGCATTTCGGGCTTGCTCTGACTTTCCGAGCCGCTCCAGCGCTTCGCCGCGGTACAACGGCAGATAGGGATTGGCCATATCGCGCTGCTGTCGCCACTCCAAGACTTCCAACAGGTGCCGCTCCAGTTCGTCGTCACGCTCTACGTCCGCGGTGCCGCTCATGCCGGGCTCGGCGCCCAGGGGAATTCCATCGAGCCACATCACGTCGTGCAACGCCGCCAGGGTCCCCGACCACTCCCAGGGAGCTCTTCCGGGCGCTTCGTCTAACTCGGGGTCAATGGTGAGCACCACGGCACGGCCCTTCACTGCGGGCCTTCCCATCTGTTCAGCCAACTCCGGAGGGATCGACGACGGCTCCACGGTCACGGCCAATACATCGCCGTCGACGTCAAGATCCGTCACCTTCGCCGGCATCCGCTTTCGCTCCACCAGGGCGCGCTGATCGGTGTCAAATCGAAGCAACTCCTGACCGATGGCGTAAAAATAGTCGCCACCCAACTCCACGGGCCCCACCGGCATCTCACCGTCGACGCCGTCGCGATAATCCCTGGGGCTGGCATATAAGGAGGGATGAAAGAGCATCATCGTCGTCGCCTCTTCCGTCCCACAGCGCACTCCCCCGGCAAATGCCTCCAACCTGCAAGGAGCCTCCGCCCGAAGTTGTTGTAGGATCAACAGAGGATGGACAGAGCTCTCCTCCACCTCCTCTTCTTCTCCGCCGGAAGGCGACGCCTGGGCCACCACAACTCCCGGCCAGGCCAGGACGAATGCGGTGCTCAATATCGCCACCCATCGAGCGAAACTGGTCGCCATCTTCATCTTCGCTCACTTCGTTCGCTTGTTGTTTCGTTCTCTTTGCTCACTTGCGGTTGCGCTCAAAACGCCACCACCTCGATGGTCGTCACCTGCAGGCGGTCGTCGCCATCGTGCATCGTATCGGGCCAGACGCTCATGCGATTATTGCCCCGATAAAATCCCATCCACACCGTATACACTCCGGGTGGTGAGAAGCGGTCGATCTCCACCTCGTAGACGTCTTTGATGATATCTCCGGGCTGCCAGTAATTGGTGGGATATATTCCGCCCACCGGATCGTGATCGCCGTGGAGCCGGTGGCCGGGAAAGTCGATGTGCATGAAGATCTCCTGGGAAGATGGAACCCGGCGAACCACCCGGAAATACTGGGTGATCTCCATGGTCTCTCCCCATCGATAGACGGCGCGATCTCCCTCGGGATCCCGATCGAGGCGATAGCCGAGATACTCCACCTGACGATCGAATTGAGGGTGTTGCTCTTCGCCGTCGACATAAGCGACGAGCGGGGTGTACTCCTCGTCGAGCTCGTCGAGGACGTAGGGAGCGATGGGATTGACGTCCTCTTCGCCCTCTGCCAGCTCATTCGTCACCAGATACATCCCGCCTCCGGCGGCGAGGATGGGGAGGTTTTCCCCGTGATCCCCGCGGACCCGACTGTTGATTCGAGCCAGGCGCTCCTCGGGGATCAAAGCGAAGAAGCGCTCTTCCGAATTGTATTTCTCGTTGAACTGGCGTCGGTCCTCCACGGCGTCGAGGCCTCGCACGTAAAATCCGTCGTCGGACTCACCGACCTCGAAGCGCCACAGCGCCTGTCCTTCTTCTGCCGATTCCAGATAGGTCTCGACGACGGCGCGGCTCGATAACCTGTCGTCCACGTCGTAGACGATGGAACCGAAGAAGACGGCCATCAACCCCAACCCGCCGCCGGCGGTCAAAATGACCAGGCCGAACTGACGCTCCAGCCGCCGCGCCACCTTCGCGAGCACTCCGTCGCCGTCTCTCCAGGCCTCGCGCTCCGCCATCCGACGCTCTCCGGGCCCGCGCTCACCATAAGCTGCGGCGACACGTCGACCCTCTTCGTCATCCCGAGGATCCTCTTTCCTCCGCAGGCGGCGCACCAGGGAGACGATCCAACCCGCGAAGCGCTTGACGTCACCCAGCAAAAAGACCAGCCAGCTGACGATCCCCACGAAATACAGAATGATGGCGAGCCGAAACAGGCTCTTCCAGCGATCGAGGGCGTCTCCGTAGGCGAAATCCTCGGCCAATCCGGCCTCCGTCACCCCACCGAGCACGAACTCCACCAGCCGCGGCGGAAACTCCTCGATATCTTTCGTCAAGATGGTGAGCATGAAGACGGCGACGATGCATATCGAAAAATATACGGCCGGCCTCAGTCTCAGGGTCCGCCAGAAATCGGTGTCCGACAACATCCACCCCGTGGCCAACACGAGGGGAAAGAAGGCCGGAAAGGTCGTATGGCCCAATCCGGTGGCCGGCACGATCACCGCAAAGGTGGCCACAGGCCAGGCCAGACACAAGGTGGCCACCGCTCGCTGCACCGGCGAAGAGTCAGACTCCGGGCGAAGCTTCCAGCCCAGAAAGCCCAGCGCGGGGATCAGGAAGATCACATAGGGCAAAAATCCGTATCCGATGGGGCGCCACCACCAGGAGAAATCGCCCCTGGCCTCCACTCCGTCGGCCAGATGCTGACTCTCCAATAGGTAGGCCAGGGCCAACCTTCCCTCCTCGACGAGGTCCGGGTCCGTGGGAAGGACGGAGGCGTAGGCCGATCCGAGTATGACCAGCGGGATCGCTCCCCCCATGACGTATACGAGCCCTCTGAGGCCACACAGGGCCCTTCCCACAGGACTCTTTCTGGCCGCCAGGGCCAATCCCGCCAACAGCACCGGCGGGCCCACCAGCCACAACGTCTGCGCGATATCGGGGCGAAACAAACTCCCTTCGTACTCCCTGCTGGCGCTCCAGCCCCAGAGCATGGCTCCCAAAAACCCCAGAAGGGCCAACCCGGGCCACAGAAGCTCCAGACCCCGCTCGTCACCGCCATCGTCTTGGTGCGAAATGGCCTGACTGATCGCCCATCCCACCACCACCGCCACCGTGGCGTAGACACCGATCAGGCGCTGGTCGAGGGCCACCACTGCCAGTGCCAACCCACCCAAGGCCGCCCAGGCGATCCACCTCTTTGCGTTCCCCGATTCGTCATATACGGCGTGAAAAAAGGCCATGATCGACAGCGCCGAAGCCCCGACGTATAGCAGCGGACCCGACAGATATACCGCCCCCAGATAGAAGACGGGCGTCGTCGCCAAGACGACGGCCGTCATCGCCGCCGCTCCCTCCCCGAGATAACGCCGCGTCCACAGCGCCGCCACGGCCAGAAACAACACCGCCATCACAAGCAGCAACATCCTCGCTCGGCGCTCCACATCGCCGACCTCTCCCTGTTCGACCACCGGATCGGCCTCCACGAAGTGGGAAGTCCATATGGTCTCGATCCAGGACAGGTGTACCGGCTCTCCCTCCAGGGTGGGCACCGCCCGAGACTCGGCGGCGGCCTGCAAGTGCTCGGCGTCCTGCCTATCGACGATCGTCTCGTCGTCGTCGGCGGCAGACGCCTCTTCTTGCTGCGTCTCGGGCTCCTGCTGCGCCTGCCCGACGTCGAGCTCCACCACCTCCGCCCCGGCGCGAACCGTCACGGACTCGAAGGGCTCCAAGAAGCCGAGCTGTCCACCGTATATGGCCACCGTGACCACCACGGCGCTCATAACAAGCGCCGTGAGCAACCACCACGTTCTTCGCGAGATCTCCTGCATCGTCACTTCTCGACTGCTACTGCCGTTGAAAAACCCATCCGTGCCTATCACACCGCAACCTGCGGGGGCAATCGATGGTCAGTCGGCGCTGCCCCCCGACGCAAACCGATCGCATTGTTTTGCTCCCCGACCCTTGACCACAATCGCTCCATATTGAACAGTGGCTCTCAAGAGTTCTCGAGAACTTTTCGGAGGTTCCATGTTCAAGCAAAAGTTGACCCGGGTGGTCAACAACGTCGAAGGCTCCATTGGCTGCCTGCTCATCGGGTTCGACGGCATTCCCATCGACACCGTCTATCGCGGCGAAGAGTTGCCGCAGATGAGCGCCATCGCTGTCGAACTGAGCAATCTACTCGATAAATTCCGACGCCTCGAGGTCTACGATGTCGGCGAGGTCAACGAGTTGAGCATCACCGCCGGGTCGATCACCGCCCTGGCCAAGGTGGTGGCCGACGAATATCTGTTGATCTTGGCCATGACTTCGGAGTCCGACGTCAATCGCGGCCAGACCATGCTTCGACTGATCTGCCCTTTTGTCGAAGAGCATATGCTCTGAACATCCCCGATGACCCCCGTCCACAGTTCGGATCATTCGACAACCGCACTGTGCTCGCTATCTTCAACCCATGGATCGCAAACTCCTTCCGACCCCCACGGGTCGGGTGATCTCATTGCACGAGGCGCCAACATGTTGACCACCAAAGACTTTCGCAAAAACCTCAAGATCGAAATCGACGGCGAACCCTACGTCATCATCAAATGCCAGCACGTCAAACCGGGCAAGGGAGTTGCCTTCGTCAAGACCCGCATCAAGAGCCTGCTCGACGGCCACGTGCTCGACGAAAACTTCCGCTCCGGCGACAAGGTCGATGCCCCCAACCTGGAGTCGCGTTCCATGCAGTATCTTTACCGTGAAGATCCCCATTTCGTCTTCATGGACAACGATACCTACGAGCAGATCCGGCTCAACAAGGAAGCCGTCGAGGAAGCCCTTCCGTTTTTGAAGGACAACCTGGAGCTGGATATCTTGTTCCACAACGGAAACCCGATCAACGTGGAGATGCCCACTTTCGTCAACCTGAAGGTCACAGAGACGGAGCCCGGCTTTGCCGGCGACACCGCTCAGGGGGCGACGAAGCCGGCCATTCTGGAGACGGGCCACAAGGTGGAGGTGCCCCTTTATATGGAGACTGGCGAGACGGTGCGCGTCGACACCCGCACCGGGGAATACGTGGAACGGGTCAACCTGTGAGCCCCGTCCTTGCTGGCCCCGATAACTTGACGCTCCCCCGGTGGCGGCGTATCCTTTTTTAGCCTGAATCGGCACCGGTTTTCGCGCGGGCCTTCGCCCCCGAAAAATTCGAGGCCCGGGCGCCAGGATCGGCGTCGAAGCCTCGGAGAGTGGCGGGTGAATTTTTGTACGGGACGTCTCGTCTCGGTTTATGCCCGCCCTTCGCCCGGTGGGATCCGAAAATCTTTTTTCGCAACTCCGTAACACCCCCAACCGAAAGCGGGTTTGCTCGTGGCCATCAAGCGCAACAAGGTCCTGGAAAAGGCGCGCAAGCATCTGCGAAAGCGCAACTGGTCCAAAGCTCTTCGCGAGTACCAGATCCTCGTCGACGACGACCCCCAGGACATGCGCAGCCTCCTCAAATGCGCCGACCTCTACAACAAGACCAACCAGCAACAGCAGGCTCTGCAGTCCTATAAGACCGTCGCCGACACCTACGCACAGCAGGAGTTGTACGAAAAGGCGATCGCCGTCTACAAACAGGCTCAGCGACTCAACCCGGACGACGTCGTCCTCAAACACGCCATCGCCGAGTGCTACTATCGTCTGGGACGCCTCAAAGATGCCATTCGCACCTTCCACAGCGTCCAACAGATGTACGGCCAACGCGGCGACACCACTCGCCAGCGCGAGATCCTCGAACATATGGTGCGCATCGACCCCGACGATGTGGGCCTTCGCATCCAACTCGCTGAGCGCTACACCAAGGACAATTTTGCCGACGCCGCGCTGGAGTCCTTTCGCTATTGCGCTCAAATCCTCGAAGAAGAGGGGCGCCTCGACGAATTGCTCCAGGTGCTTGGGCGCATCCTGTACCTGACGCCCGAAGACCACCAGACGCGAAAGCAAGTGGTGCGCCTATATCTGGATCGCCAGGACAATGAGGCGGCCCGCGATCACCTCCAGATTTGTTTTCGCCAGACGCCCGATGACGTGGAGACGTTGGAGCTTCTGGCTCAGACCTTCGAGCGACTGGGAAGCAACGAAAAAGCAGTGATGGTACTGCAGGAGTTGGCTCCGCTATACGAAGAGGACAACCGTCAGTCCGACGCTGAAAATCTCTATCGGCGCCTCTTGCGCCTCGATCCCGACAATGAGATGGCCCGCAGGGCCTTGCGGACCGATTCCTCGTCGGGCCCCGACTCCAGCGTTCTTGCAGCCAGCGCCAACTCCACCGCCGCTCTGGAGCAGCGCCAGCATACGCCGGCGCCCGGCATGGGGGCATTGGACGATGTGGAATTTCTGGACGACGACATCGAGGTCCTCGACGACGATCTGGATCTGATCCGAGAATCCGCTCCGACCAATTCCGCCGGCGCCGTCCCTCCTTCGCGTCCCCCCGAGGCGTCGACGCCGCCCTCCCATTCTCACCATTCGGCTCCCCCCGACCTCCCACCATCAACGCCTCCTCCGCCGGTGGACGACACCGACGATATCGTCGATCTCACCGATGAGATCGATCTCACCGACGAGATCGACCTCACCGACGAGATCGAGTTGATGGAAGAGCACCGCGAACCTCCCACTCTCTCCGAAGATGTCGCTCTCGACGACGCCCCCATCGACGGTGAGCCGCAGACCTTTCACGACTTCGAGCCCATCGAAGCCGTCGAGCCCATCGAAGCCGTCGAGCCCATCGAAGCCGTCGAGCCCATCGAAGCCGTCGAGCCCATCGAAGCCGTCGAGCCCATCGAAGCC